>CASEHS010000005.1 GCA_949287815.1 uncultured Bacillota bacterium
TGCCAGGTCGTCATAGGCGCGGCTTGCGCGCTGCCGGTAATATGAGGGCTAACAGCCCGAAACTGAAAAACCACCGGCTATGCCGGTGGATATTTATTATTTGGTTGAGGAAAGCTATTGCTTAAAATATCTATATAGCTTTCGGTTGGTCAGATTTTGCCTTTCTTCAATTCAGCAATAGCAGCTTTTAATAAGAAGCCGGCTGTCGAATCTTCGTTTACGGTAGAGATGGCTTCATCAAAAGTACACCATTTAACTTCGGAAATCTCGTCTGTATTAAGATTGATTTCTCCGTCGGAAAGAACAACGATGAACCCGAGCATAAGAACATTTTTCGGTTCATGATACCTTGATGCAAAATATTTGTATTTGATTGCATTAAGTCCTGTTTCTTCTTTTGCTTCGCGGACAATAGTTTTCTCAGCCGATTCGCCTTTTTTTACATAACCGGCGAGAAGAAGATATTCACCGCTGGTATGTTTTCCGAGTAAAATTTTATCCTGCGATTTGTTGACCGCAACCATACTTACGGCAGTTTTGAAAGGCGGAAATTTGAATGCGCCGCAACTGTCGCAATAGGGGACGAGGCCTTCGTTTTCACAGAATTTAAGAACAAGTTTATTTCCGCAATCCTGACAGAACATATTGAATCCCCTCCTTGTATTTTTTTATTTAGAATACACTTTTTTTTGAAAAAAGTCAACACTTCCCGCAAAAAACACTTAATTTTATAAGATTATTACAATTTTTTAATAAATAGAAAAAATTTAAGGCGGATTGACAAAGCTGTTTTCGGGTGATATACTGAAAATAAGTGAAAGTAAAATTTGTTGTGCAGGTTAAATGATTCTTGCGGTACAAGACGCTGAAAACAGAGTGAATGAAAAATGTTGACGGAAAGTATTAAAAATTTTGTAAAATATTTAAAATATATTTTTATTGTAATGGGTGTATGCTATTTTTTCCTGTTGATTGCTTTTGTTTTTTTTGTGCGTGGCGGAGTTTCCATTATTGCAAATCAAGGCCAAGAGACGTTTCAGGAAATTTTAGACTATATAGCTAGTCAACGAAATTCGGAACTAGCATTGCTGGTTCGCGGTGATTTCTGGACAGGGTTACTTAGCGATATATTAGATATTATTCGTGAAAACGGGGAAATTTCATTAGTTTCGATCGGATCGGTAGTTGCGGCTTCCGTTACTCTTATTTTTATGGGGTTAAAATTATCGGAAGTTGTCGGCGGGTATTTTTTGCGTAAAGAAATTAGGGACAGTAACACAAAACGAGGGCTGTTCCGCATCATTATAAGAATTATCATTGCAATCGTGTTTTCGGTATTATTGTCTGCATTTTTATTTATCTGGCCGATAGGCGGTGCAATTTTATTTGTTGTATATTTGATTTCAGCGGCAATAGAGAATCTTTTTTCTGTTTGTTATATTTATTATACAAAGGAGGAGAGGAAAAGAATCCTCAGACCTTTAAATATAATTAAAGGAATCGGGATCTCTTTGTTGTGTTATTTGATCATGATTGCTTTTTTTCTGTTGCTTTTTTATTTTCTGTCATCAATGGTTGCTTTGATTTTGATTTTACCTTTGTTTGGGTATGCTGATTTGGTAACAGAAGGAACTTACGTAACATATTTCAGAAAAAAATATATTTCAAATTATGGCGGTTTGGAACAAGCGGAGA
This sequence comes from uncultured Bacillota bacterium, assembly GCA_949287815.1. Classification (GTDB taxonomy): domain Bacteria; phylum Bacillota; class Clostridia; order Christensenellales; family Borkfalkiaceae; genus Borkfalkia. The sequence goes on from CASEHS010000005.1 coordinate 1,696, forward strand.
AAAATGAAAAGCCAAAAAGCGCAAAGAAAAACAAAAAAAGCTGAAATTATTTCAGAAATTCAGTAGACATGAAAATGTAAAAAACGGTCGGTAACTTATTGATGAAAGTATACCGATCGTTTAATTTTTTGAAAGTTATTTTTAACATCAAGATGTTTAAGGATTAATGTAATCAATGTTGTTTTAAGAATATTTTCAGAATCAGTTTTTTGGTAACTGATAATCGGAAGTTGTTTTTACGCAAAGATTTGACAAATCCGATCGGAGAGTTGTTTTCCGCCGCTACCCATAATGCCATATTAGATTTTTTTAAATCGGTATCAAATTTTTCAAGCGCTGGTAAATTGTTTACAGACAAAAGAGCATACAAGCGTATAGCATTATCACACAGGTAACGAAAAGTCAGCCCGTATGTTTGTGGGGAAAGTCTGCTTTTGGTTTCGTTGAAGAAATTTATTGCAGAAAAATATATACTTGTATCACAATGAAAAAGTTCAGAAATAGTTTCTTTTCCGAAATCAGCGTTAAAGTAAGATACAGAATCAGCCAAGATAGGTGCGGCGAAGCAAAACAATAAGTAAGGGCAAAGTTTATCTTTGAAAGGGATTCTGTGATAAAGATTTAAAGATAGTGCAACTCGCTTGCCTTTTGAGAATGAGTACAAAGTATTAAAATTCTCGTTTTGAGAAGATTGTTTTGTTGTCGGGTTAAAAATAATAAGATCGCTTTTTGAGTCGGTCAAAAATTGTAAAAGTTCTGAAAAAGAAATGTTGGTTTCATTTCCGAAAAGAAACATTACATATTTACCCCGCACTTCTTCGGTAAGTTTAAATGGTTGGTAAAAGGCTGAGGTCTCTTTTTTGTCTGATTTTTCGTCAATTTGCTCCGAATGTTCGGACAGTACGGGAATGATCTGAATTTTGTCTTCATATGCAGGGTCAAGAGCAGTTTTTCCGTCAAAAAGTAAAATTGTTACATCCGGTTTTGAGACGGTAGAAGAGAAAGTGGGATTGGAAGTTTTATTTTTTTTCCTGAAAGAAAATTTCATTACGATCGCTCCTTATTTTATTATATTATCACGGATTCATGGAAAATTCAAGTCAAAAGGCAGAATAAATAGTATAACGAGGTTGCAATTTTCAGGGAAAAGTGATAGAATATGGCATATGTTTAAATTTTGCGGATCTGAAATAAAAGGGGCAATTTTCGACCTTGACGGAACGCTGATCGACAGTATGGAGATCTGGCGTGAGATCGATGAAGATTTCTTTTCAGCCAGAGGGATGGAAGTTCCTGAAAATTACCAGGAAAACATTTCTCATTTAGGCTTTCGAGAGGTAGCTGCGTTTACGGTTCGGAATTATCTTCAAAACGAAAAAGAAGAAGACCTCATTGCAGAATGGGGAGAGATGTGTAGGGCAAAATATTCCGCAAGAGACAGTGCGAAATATTTTAAAAGCGGAGCTATTGATGTTTTAAAGCGGTTTTATGAAGAAGGCTTGAAACTCAGTGTTGCTACAGCTTCATCACCTGATTTTTTTCTTCCGATATTAAGGTCGGGAGGGGTTGAAAATCTTTTTGATAATATTACTACCGTTGACGAAGTAAAAAAAGATAAAAGTCATCCGGATATTTTTCTCAGATGTGCAGAAAAAATGGAATTAAAGCCTAAGGAATGTATCGTTTTTGAGGATAATATTTTTGCGGTGCGGGCAGCGAAAGCCGCGGGAATGAAAACGGTTGCAATATTTGATAAAATTTCTGAAAAACAGGTCAATGAATTAAAAGAAATATCTGATTTATTTTTATATGACTTCCGAGACGGTGCTTTATGGAAGCAATAAATGTCTGAATTACTGTGTAGAGCAGTCTTATAAAAGCTAAAAAAGAAAGAGGAAATAAAAGCATATGTATCAATCCAAATTAACGTTGATGGAAACAGAAAAAGCGGTAAAGTTTTTGAAAACCACATTTGAGAAAGAACTTTCTGAAGCGCTCAATCTTACAAGGATCAGTGCGCCCTTGTTTGTAACGAGAGAGAGCGGCCTTAATGATAATCTGAACGGAGTGGAGCGTCCCGTATCTTTTGATATGAAATCAACAGGGAAAATGGTGGAAGTGGTACACAGCCTGGCAAAATGGAAGCGTTTTGCATTAAAAAAATATAAATTTGAAAAATACAGCGGTTTATATACGGATATGAATGCGATCCGCCGCGACGAAGACCCTGATAATTTACATTCCGTATATGTTGATCAGTGGGATTGGGAAGCGGTGATCGGCAGAGAAGACAGGACGATTGAATTTCTCAAAAATACCGTACGCAAGATATATGGGGCGATTTTAAGAACACAGGATGCAGTATGCGAAAAATACCCGAAGCTTGAAAAATACCTGAAAGACGAAATTTCGTTTGTAACTACGCAGGAGTTGGAGGATTTATATCCTGATTTAAGTTCAAAAGACCGTGAAAGACTTTATGTAAAAGAGCACGGATCAGCTTTCATTATGCAGATCGGCGGAAAACTTCGTTCAGGTAAAAAGCACGACGGACGTGCCCCCGATTATGATGATTGGAATTTAAACGGGGATATAGTATTCTATTATCCTGTTCTTGATTGCGCATTTGAAGTATCTTCCATGGGTATCCGTGTGGATGAGGAGAGCCTTGTGCGTCAATTAAAGGAAGAAAATTGTACAGAGCGTTTGCAGCAGCCTTTCCATAAGGCATTGGCGGCGGGTGAAATGCCTTTAACGATGGGCGGCGGTATCGGTCAGTCAAGACTTTCCATGTTTTTGCTAAATAAAATGCACATCGGCGAAGTTCAGGTTTCCCTTTGGGATGAAAAGACAGAAAAATATTGCGAAGAAAACAATATTGAATTAATGTAATTTAAAAATCGATTTCATTGAATTTAAAGCAGGGGGGGATATCGATGGATACGGTGAAAATTACAGATAAAAAACATACCAAAATGGTTGCGCATCGCGGAGTGAGCGGGATAGAGAGGGAAAACACTTTACCTTCGTTTATAGCTGCGGGGAATCGGAGCTATTTCGGTATAGAATGCGATGTACATATCACGAAAGATAAGAAGCATATCGTGTATCATGATGACAGCACAAAAAGACTGTGCGATAAAGATATTGTCCTGGAAGAGAGTGATTTTGCGACGATCCGTGCACTCAAAGTGAAAGGGAGCGGAAGCGAAAAATTCAGTGAAACGCTTGTTTTGCCTACTCTCAAAGAGTATCTTGAAGTGACGGCAAGATATGATAAGGTTGCGGTGATAGAGTTAAAGCGTCCTATGGAAAAGGATGATGTCAAAGCAATAATCGAGGATTGCTGTGAGGTTTACGATTTAAATAGAATAATTTTTATTTCATTTGACTATGATAATCTTGTTTATGTCCGCGAGTTTTTGCCAGATCAAAAAGTGCAGTATCTTTGCTGGGAGTATACAGACGATCTTATAGATAAGCTTTTAAAGTATTCGATGGGATTGGATATCTGTTACGGAGCACTCACGAAGGAACGGGTGGAGGAATTACACAGGAATGGAATTGAAATAAACTGTTATACCTGTGATGACCCGACTGACGCGCAGAAGCTTATTGAATGGGGAGTGGACATGATCACGAGCAATATTCTTGAATAATATTGATCGTCCCAAAACGGAATTTGCGCGAAAGGCAAATATATTTTGATGTAAGCGATACGCGAGGGATAAAGGCTTGGGCTTAGACGGTAAGGAGGGAAAATGGCAAATTTTTTAGAAGAGATGGAGTCGCGTATTTTTGAGGCGCAGTACGCAAGGCTTTGCCAGGTGACAGGCAAAATGCCCGATAAGCAATTCATATCTGAAATGTTTCAAAGGGTTAAGGTTCAATACGCCGAAGAATTGCGCAAACGAAAAATTGTATTTCGTCAGCTGAGTGGCGCAAGGCTGGATGAAATTGTCAGTTACGTATTTTATTACCATACTTTTCATACTTCTCATCTGCCGCCCGATCTGATCCGTAAACTGGAAAACGAAGAAGGATACAGGAATTATCTTGTACGCGATGTGGCGGTTTATATCGTCATAAACGAGCATTTGAATGTCGAAAAATTGTCAAATACATCTGTATACTCTCCTGAAATTGCAGCTTATAATATGGCTTGCAGTTTTTCGCTCTATGTGTTAGGCTCTTTGCGCGGGGCGGACAGGCGTATGAACGGCATCAATAACCTTTTCAAAAAGGCGATGCTTACGATCAAAAGTGTAGTAAACTTGCTCGCTGCGGGTAACAGTTGTGATGCTGTGATTTTATGGCGGCACCTTCACGAACTGGAATGTGTTTTGATCGTTTTAAATAATATGGGCGACGATCTGTTTTTCAGTTATGTCCGCCACATGGAGTATTTTGATCTTGAAAACAGTCCTAACGCAGAAGCTTTACAAGCTCGGCTTTCAGAAGAGTGTAAAACTTATGGGGTCAAAGAACGAAATGCTTTTATCAATTACGGTTGGTTATTGTATGTGGAAGGGTTTCGCGAGGGATTGGGCAAAGAGTATCGCTTGAATTTCAAGGAAGGTCTGCAAAAGATCTCAGGGCAAAGCGGCAGGCATGCGGCATATGCAAGTGCCAGTAAGGTCCTGCATCCCTCGGCATGGGTCGTTGCGATCCGTGATGATAAATTTTATAGGTTTACAATTTTTGAATTGTTTCGTTCCGTTGTCAATATTGTAGAGCAGATTAAAAAATATCTTGATAAATATTCACAGTTTTCTGTGAATCCGTCGGAGTGTGCTAATTACGCAAAAACAATAGACGGATATCTGAATATGATCGCACGAAACAATAAGATCATTGCGGCAAAATATCCCGTTCAGAAAAAAGGCGACTGAAAATCAAACAGGAAAGTTTTGAATAAATTTTTTAAAAAGCTTTTTTATCCCTTGATTTGCTTTACTTTTTGTTCGTGCTATGATAGAATGATAAAAATCATAAGAGAGGATTGCGAAAAATGCTGAACGTTTTAGAAAACGTACTGTCTTTGAATGCGACGATGTGCCGCAGGTCTTTCTCTTTTTTATATTTTTCGAAAAATAAGTGAAATCCGTTTACGGGTTTCCTTTTTTTATGTATGGGGAAGATTATCCCCGAGAAAAAAATATTATTCGGAGGTTTACCAATGACAACCGTCAAAAAACCCCGCAGGCTGTTCGGCTATTCGGGAAAAGACGTGGTGCTCAGCTTGCAGCATATGTTTGCAATGCTGGGTGCAACCATTACCGTGCCTATTGTTGCAGGCATGAGTATTCCGCTCGCGCTTATTTCCGCGGGTGTGGGAACAATTATTTTTTACTTCTGCACAAAACGCAGCGTGCCTGTGTTTTTGGGCTCGTCTTTTGCATTTTTGCCGCCTTTGGCCGCACTGATCGGGGGATATGAAGGACCGTTGTCCTATGATTCCAGAGCGCTTGCCGTTATGCTTGCTTTGGTTTGCGCGGGACTTGTATATGTGGTTCTCTCTGTTATTATCAAATTTGTTGGTGTGCAGAGGATCAAAAAGCTGTTCCCGCCTATCGTGGTCGGTCCTGTAATTATTGTTATCGGTATGAATCTTGCGGGGTCCGCATTCAAAAGTAATATTTTTGAATCTACCGCGGCTCCTTGGCAGGCTTGGAGTGCTGTTATCGTAACTGCGTTGACGATTGTGCTTGTTAATGCGCTTGCGAAACCGAAGTCTTTCTTAAAAGTTGTGCCTATTCTGCTTGGCTTTGTGGTTGGTTATGCGTATGCAGCGATCCTCAGCGTATGCCCGACTCCGAAAGGATATGCTCCTCTGATTGACTTTAAGAATATTTTCTCGGGAAGTATTGTTGTGTTCCAGGATGCAAAAGAAGTATGGGGATTCTGGGGCGCATGGGGCGAACTGGATCCTGCTTTTGTAGGAACGGCTATGCTTGCGATTGTTCCTTTGGCGATCGTAACCTTTATGGAACATCTCGGGGATATTTCCGCAAACTCTGTCGTCTGCGGTAAAGATTTTATGGTAAATCCCGGACTTCACCGTACTGTTTTGGGCGACGGTCTTGCGACTATGGCGAGTGCTTTGCTCGGCGGACCTGCGAACACGACTTACGGTGAAAACACTGCGGTTTTGGCAATCACAAAGAATTACAACCCTCGTAATTTGTTCCTTGCGGCTTGCTTTGCGGTTGTACTCGGTATGTTGGTACCCTTCGGCGAAATTCTGGAATCCATTCCCGGCGCGGTTGTCGGCGGTGCGAGCCTTATTCTTTACGGTATGATCGCGGCGAACGGTCTTCGCGCTTTGGTAGACGGAAGAGTTGATTTTTCTGATGCGAAGAATATGATCGTAGTATCTATTACCATGGCTGTCGGTCTTGGTCTGAATATGGCGAGTATGGCAGGTTATTCTATCGCGGTCGGTGACGTGACTATTTCCGCTCTTGCTATCGCTACTGTGCTTGCGATCGTATTGAATCTCGTAATTCCCAATACAAAAGAAGTGACACCTGAAAAAGAAAAAGCACTTGAAGATGCGCCTATTTCTCTGGTCTCTCATGAAGCAGATATAGAGGAAGCGGTCGAGGAAGAAAAGTCCGAGGAAAAAACGGAAGTAACAGAAAATCAGCAAACTAAGGAGGAATAACGGTATGCCCGTTATGGTATTTGATCATCCGCTCATAAAGCATAAAATAGCGATTCTTCGCAGTAAAGATACCCCGATGAAGGAGTTTCGTGAACTTGTAGAAGAGATCACGCTCGTTATGAGTTATGAAGCGTTTAAGGATGCACCCACGCAGAAAGTGACGGTGGAAACACCTTTGGAAACTTGCGAACAGGAAATGGTAGCGGAGCGCAGTATTGCGATCGTACCGATTTTACGTGCGGGGCTTGGAATGGTAAACGGCGTGCACAAAATTTTCCCGAACGCAAGAGTAGGACATATAGGCATGTATCGCGATGAGGAGACTGCAATTCCTCACGAGTACTACTGCAAGCTTCCCGAAGGAATCGAAAATATGTCTGTTATTCTTCTTGATCCGATGCTTGCAACAGGCGGAAGCGCTTGTGACGCAATTGCTCTTTTGAAAAACAGAGGGGTTAAGAATATCAGCTTTATGGCAATTATCGGTTGCCCCGAGGGTATAAAGAAGGTAAGCGAAGAGCATCCCGATGTCAAAGTGTTTGTGTCTACTTGTGACAGATGCTTAAATGAAAATTGCTATATTTTGCCGGGACTCGGCGACGCAGGCGACAGATTATTCGGAACGAAGTAAGCAAAGTATTTACAAGTTTGATTTTTGTCTGTTTGCGAAAAAGGAATAATAAGCAAAATTAGAGGTTAAGAACCACCGAATTAGTCGGTGGTTCTTAAATTTTTTGAATGAATTATACAAAAGTCAGAAAGTAATCTTCAAACTCATTAAAAGAAATAAAGTAAATTTTATATTGTTTGTCTTTCTCAAACTTATTTATTATTGTGTTTGTGAATTAAAAAATATTTTATTTTAGGAGCTTGACAAATCAAGATACATATCATATAATATACCCATACCCCCATGGGTATAAATTTAACTAAGTGAGGGTTGAGCGTGAGTAAGGTGTTAAAAACAGTCGGTGGAAAAATAAAGAAGTTTTTATCTGCTGTTTCTGAAAAGATAGAGGAGTTTCTGTCTTTGGGCGGTATAAAAAAAGATATAATCTTATTAGCAATATCTGGTATAGCTCTGATAATCAGTATTTTTGATTTAATTCCTTCTTTGCCCTTTGATGCTGCATGGGTTGCAATTATTTTGTGTGGCATACCCATTGTATTAGAAGCACTGAGCGGACTGATCGGTTCATTTGATATCAAAGCGGGAATTTTGGTTTCGATCGCATTGATATCGTCATTGATCATCGGAGAATATTTTGCCGCGGGGGAAGTTGCGTTCATCATGCAACTTGGTGAGTTTTTGGAACATCTCACATTGTCGAGGGCAAAATCAGGGATAGAAAAACTCATAAAATTATCTCCACAGACGGCAAGGTTGGTCGGGGAGGAAGAAAAACTGATTCCCGCTAAGGAAGTGCAGGCAGGAGATATATTGAAAGTTTTGCCGGGGGAAAGTATTCCTGCGGACGGAGTTATCGTAAGCGGTCAGACGTCTGTAAACGAATCGGTTATGACAGGAGAACCTTTGCCTGTAGATAAAGCGGTCGGTGACAGTGTTTGCAGCGGAACTGTAAATCAGTACGGCGTCTTTGAAATGAGAGCCGTAAAGGCAGGAGAAGACAGTTCGATTCAGCGTATGATACGGTTGGTACAGTCGGCGGATGCAGGGAAAGCAAAGATCGTCAGGCTTGCCGACAAGTGGGCAACGTGGATAGTGATAATTGCTTTTCTTGCCGCAGCGATCACTTGGGCAGTCACGGGAGAAGTAATAAGGGCAGTTACGGTTTTGGTCGTATTTTGTCCTTGCGCGCTTGTGCTAGCAACACCGACTGCGATCATGGCGGCGATCGGCAATGCGACAAGACATGGGGTGCTCGTTCGTCAGGGCGACGTGTTGGAACGGCTTTCGGCAGTGCGTAAGATAGTTTTTGACAAGACGGGAACTCTCACTTTCGGAACGCCCGGAGTTGTGGCAGTTTGTCCCGTTGAGGGGGTAGGAGAAGAAGAGCTTCTGAAAGTTGCGGCATCAACGGAACGAAATTCGGAACATCCGCTCGGCAAAGCAATTGTCAGTTATTTTGAAAAAAACAAGGGAGAGTTTTTGCCCAGCGAAAATATTGAGATCGTTCCGGGGCGAGGAATCCGAGCTGAAATTTTCGGTGAAGAGGTTTTGGCTGGAAATGCAGTATTTTTGAAAGAACACGGCATTTTGATCGAAGCGGAAAACTCTGAAAATCTCAAAAAGTTTGAGGATTCAGGTGCGACTTTGATCAAAGTAAGCCGCGGCGGAAAGTATATCGGTTACATAGCATTGTCGGACGTGATACGTCCCGAGGCGCAAGCCGTCGTGTCCCAGATCAATGAAAAAGGTATCAAAACGGTGCTGATGACGGGAGATCATAATAAAGCGGCAAATTTAATGGCTGAAAAAGTAAAGGTCGGAAAAGTTTACGGTGAGTGTCTTCCCGAAGATAAAATGCGCCATATCGGTGAAATGCAGGATGCTGGAGAAAAGGTATGTATGATCGGAGACGGTGTCAATGATGCGCCGTCACTTAAAAAGGCTTATGTGGGCATTGCGATGGGCGGTGTCGGGAGCGATATTGCAGTAGAAGCAGCGGATATGGTATTTGTAAAAGATGAGATCAAAGAATTGCCACATATATTCTCCTTATCATCAAGAATGATGACTGTCATAAAATGTAATCTTATTTTCTCAATGCTTCTGAATTTTGCCGCTATCGGCTTGGCAATGAGCGGAATTTTAAATCCCGTGCTCGGCGCACTCGTTCATAATGCAGGATCTTTATTGGTCATCATTAATTCTGCTTTTTTATTGATTTTTAAGGCTCGCAAGAAAAAAGGAAACAGATTGATTGCAAAATAAATTTGCTTAAATACATAAAAAATTAAAAATACGGGCAGAATAGGAACAGGAGGTAAGAAGCGATGATCATTGCAAATCTGATATCGTATATCCTTGTTCTGCTCGGTGCAGTAAACTGGGGATTATATGGGATCTTCAACTTTAATCTTGTATCTGCAATTTTTATGGGTGACCGCAGTGTAGGCGCGATCATAACGTATGTTATCATAGCGCTTGCGGCTATCTGGCTTATCATCTATACCGTATTTGCAAACGGTATATTGCGTTTTACGAATCATCGGGACGACAGAGCGTAAAGCAAATTTTTGCATGTGAAGCGATAACGTAAATCGTTGTCGCTTCCTGTTTTTTTAGATTGGAAATTCAAATAAAACAGGTTGAGAAGCCGTCTTTTGAATGGCTGCGCAAATAAAATTCAATGAAATTATGCGAAAAGCCTTTTCCTTTTGCGATGAGTATGTTATAATAACACCGCATATAAAAACGAAAGGGGTTACCAAAAGATCTGTACCCAAAAAATTTCGGTACGGTCGTTACGGAGGCAAAATGAATATCTCTTCTCTTTTAGCGCAGTCAGATAATCCGCATATAACTATTTTCGGGTTTAATATCTATTACTATGCCATTATCATAGTATCGGGAATCATTATAGCGAGTATTTTGGGCGCAATTTTATTTAAACATCGAAACATTCCGATGGATTGGCTTTTGGATCTTCTCATCTGTATTTTACCGCTCGGCATTATAGGCGCGCGCGTATATTATTGCGCGTTCGATCCTGATATCAAAACCTTTCAGGATTGGTTCAGTTTTGAGTCGATCCGCAGGGGCGGACTTGCAATTTACGGCGGTATCATCGGCGGTGTGATCGGCGTTGTGATATTCTGTCTGATCCATAAGATTAATTTCTTGCGTGTCGCGGATTGCGTCGCTCCGTGTGTTATTTTGGCGCAGGGTATCGGCAGATGGGGTAATTTTGTCAACCAGGAAGCATACGGTAACCTTGTTACAAATCCGAATTTGCAATGGTTCCCTTATGCGGTATATATCGATGATATGGGGGCATGGTATCAGGCGACTTTCTTTTATGAAAGTTTTTCCTGTATTCTGATTTTTGCGATCCTGTATACTTTTGCATGGAAGTTTAAAAAGAAACCGCACGGACTTATGCTGAGCGGATACATGATCCTTTACGGGATCGAACGTTCAATAGTCGAGGGGCTGCGTTCAGATAGTCTTTTCACGGGTAACCTTCGTGTATCGCAGGTTCTTTCGGTGGTTTTGGTGATTGCCGGTGTGGCACTTGCTTTGACGCAGATGTATCTGAACCGTAAAAAACACGGCTCGTTGATCGGTGCAAAAATCGGTGAGCCTTTGGCAATTCTTCCCAGATATTATACAAAGGAAGAGAAAAGAAAACTGGAAGAAGCAAAACAAATGAAAGCGCGTGCGGCATTGAATGCAGCGCAGCAAAGCGAAGCGAACCGAGCGGAGGATAGTAAAAAAGAGCCTGCGTTGGACAGCTCGGATAAAAAAGAGGAATAAAAATGCGCAATTTGACTATGCTGACCGATCTTTACCAGCTGACAATGATGAACGGGTATTATAAAAACGGTAAAGAAAAAGATACGGCGGTTTTCGATTTGTTTTTTCGGAGAAACGGTATCATCACATATTCGGTAGTTGCTGGGCTTGAACAGGCATTGGAATATGTACGTGATCTTCGTTTCACCGAAGAAGATATAGAATATCTGAAATCACTCAATCTTTTTGACGAGTGGTTTTTAAATAAATTAAGGGAATTCCGTTTTACGGGAGATATTTATGCAGTTCCGGAGGGCACGATCGTTTTCCCCGAGGAGCCTATATTGACCGTGCGGGCTCCGCTGTGTGAAGCACAACTTTTGGAGACGACTCTTTTAAACATTGTCAATCATCAGACGCTGATTGCGAGTAAAGCGGCAAAAGTTGCTTATGCGGCAAAGGGTGATGCAGTCATGGAGTTCGGGCTTCGCCGTGCGCAAGGTCCCGATGCAGGTTTATACGGCGCAAGGGCGGCGGTCATTGGCGGATGCGGTTCAACGTCCAATATATTGGCAGGAGAAATGTTTGATATTCCCGTAGCGGGTACGCACGCGCACAGTTGGGTAATGAATTTCCCGAGTGAATATGAAGCATTTTCCGCTTATGCAAAGTGCTATCCCGATGCCTGTTTGTTGCTCGTGGATACGTATGACACTTTAAAAAGCGGAGTACCGAATGCGATACGGGTATTCGACGAGTTGCGCAAGGCGGGGCATGAACCCAAAGGGATACGCCTTGACAGTGGGGATCTTGCCTATCTTTCCAAACGCGCAAGAGTAATGCTCGATGAGGCGGGATATCCTGATGCGGTTATCTGTGCATCGGGTGATTTGGATGAGTATCTGATCACGTCTTTGAAAAACCAGGGCGCGAAAATTGATCTTTGGGGCGTTGGAACCAAACTGATTACAAGTGCGAATATGCCAGCGCTCGGCGGAGTTTATAAGTTATCGTCATTGATTCCCGAATCGGGAGAAGAGATTCCCAAGATCAAACTTTCTGACAATTCCGATAAGATCACTAATCCGGGTTTTAAACAGGTTTACAGGATATATGACAATAAAACTGGCAAAGCCGAAGCAGATCTGATCGCTTTGCGGGAAGAGGAGATAGAGACTGATAAACCTTTGACGGTGTTTCATCCCAAAGAGACATGGAAAAAGACAACTTTTACCGATTACACAGTAAGACCTTTGAGCGTAAAAGTTGTGGAAAACGGTAAACAGATTTATAAAGAGCCAACTTTAAAAGAAATCGTATCTTATGCCGAAAAGGAAAAAGAAACTTTTTGGGATGAGTATAAAAGGCTGGATAATCCGCATGTATATAAAGTGGACCTTTCACAGAAACTTTATGATATGAAAAACAATCTCATTTCGGAGATCAGGAATAAAAATGGGTAAATTATCTCAGAAAGAGACAGAAAAACTTATTGCAGGTATCCGCGAGGCGTATGAAATGAAGATACGTCAGTTGGAAAACCGTATTGATGCTTTGAATGTGGAAAACCGTAATCTCAGAGCAACGGTTTCGGAGCTGAAAAGCAGGGAAAGCCGTGTAGGACGGGCGATTTTAGACGCAGAGTGTAAAGGAGAGGAGATCCGTGCGTTTTACAGACTAAATGCGGAAACGGAACTAAAAACTTTGCAGCTGTTTGCGGAAAAATGGAAAAAACTTGCAGAGCAGATGATCGGTATTTTCCCTGACGGAGAAGCGGAAAGGTATGTTGATTTTGCAGACAGTCTTGCCGCGCTTTTAGGAAAAGATCCTGATTATTTTCTGCCGCGCGAGGGTGACGGTCCCGTACCCGATTTATCCGAAAAGAGCGAAAACACAAAGGCTGAACAGCAGAAAAATGAGGAGAAATTTGATCCGAAAGCTGTGATAGGCAAATACATAGAAAGCGAAGAAGAGGAAGAAACGGGGTTTAATCTCGACGATGTATTAAATCCTAAAGGACAACTTGACCTTGAAAAACTCTGCCGTAATCTCGGGTTGATGGGTGAAGAAGGCGCTGCGGAGAAATAAGCAGAAAAAGTAATAATAGAAATCAGCCTATTCAAAGGCGTTGAAGTATAGGAAGGATTTATGGCATACGCTTTGACATTTTTTATCATAGTATTGGCAGATCAGTTGAGTAAAGCGATCGCATATGCACTTGATCTTGAAAACGTTACGATCATACCCAATATATTATCGTTGGATAAGTTGCGCAATCCGCAAACAGGTGATCTGAATACGGGTATGGCATACGGTCTTATCGGAGACAAGGAATGGGCAATGCCTGTTTTTATCGCGCTGACTTGCGTTGCTTTGGTCGTATTTTTGATAGCGCTTGTAAAAATTCCGAAAAAGAAAAGATTTTTACGTATAGCGATTGTGCTGATCATGACGGGCGCTGCGGGGAATCTGATCGACCGCATCGTTTTAGGCGGCGTTCGCGATTTTATTCATGTTTCTATCGGCGGAATAACGTTGTTCAATTATCACTGTAACATTGCGGATGTAGCGATCACTGTCGGGGCAATCATGTTTATTCTGGCCTTGTTATTTGTTGACGATGACGCGGTCTTCCGTTTCAAGAAAAAGGAAGAAAAAGAGCAGATTGCCGAAGCTTCCGAAACGCTCGGATTTGAGAAAGAATCTTCGGATAATGAGGAATCGGTAAAGCCTGCGGTAGAAGATAAGGCAGAATCTGACGCGGAGAAAAAGAAATGAACGAGAGTACGTTTACAGCGGAATGTGCCTGTGAACGGCTGGATATATATATATCGGAAAAACTCGGGATTACACGTTCGGCGGTAAAGAAACTGATCGATGGGGGGAATGTGACTCTTAACGGTAAAGCCCCGAAAAGTTCTGCCGCCGTAAAAACGGGAGATGTTGTTCATACAAACATACCCGATCCCGTTGTGCCGGATTTGACGCCGGAAGATATTCCGATTCGTATAGTTTATGAAGACGATGATATTGCAGTAATAGACAAACCGCAGGGACTTACGGTGCACGCAGGGAACGGCAATTTATCGGGCACCCTCGTGAACGCATTGCTGTATCGGCTGAAAAATTTAAGTTCGATCGGCGGGGTGATTCGACCCGGGATCGTTCACAGGATCGATAAGGATACTTCTGGCTTGCTGGTCGTGGCGAAAAACGATGCGGCGCATCTATCGCTTTCCAAGCAGTTGCAGGACAAGACTTGTGCGCGGGAATATTACGCATTATGCGAAGGGCTGTTTCGGGATAAGCGCGGTACGGTCGATACGTTTATCGGCAGACATCCGACGGACAGAGTCAAAATGGCGGTCGTTTCTGAAGAGAAAGGCAGGCGCGCGGTTACTCATTATGAAGTAGTGAAGCTTTTTTCAAAGGGTTATACGTTCGTAAAATTTTCGCTTGAAACGGGAAGAACGCATCAGATCCGCGTGCATTGCGCACACCTGGGGCATCCGATCGTGGGAGATCCTGTATACGGATATAAAAAGCAGAAGTTTAATCTGAACGGACAGTTGCTGCACGCGTTCCGACTAAGTCTTGATCATCCGAGAACGGGCGAGAGAATGACGTTTGAGTCTCCGCTTCCCGATTATTTTGAAAAAGTTTTGGAAACATTAAAGAGAAGTGGCGAACTGTAAAGAGAGGGTTCAAAATGAAAATCAAAGGCACACTGATGGATGCGGAAGGAATGAAAAATACTTTCAGGCGTCTGGCATATCAGGTGATTGAAAAAAATAACGGCGTAGAAAATCTTGTTCTGATCGGAATAAAGACTCGCGGTGTTACAGTGGCAAAGCGGATCGCTGCCTGCCTTGAAAATATCGAAGGGAAAAGCGTTCCGATGGGCGAGTTCGATATCGCGCTGTACCGTGACGATCTCGTGGAAAATTCGGATATCGTTTTTCTGGGAAGTGAAATCGGTTTCGGGGTTGAAGGAAAAAAAGTTCTCATTTGCGATGACGTTATTTATACGGGCAGAACGGTGCGCGCGGCGATTTCGGAAGTGATGCAGCAGGGAAGACCTGAAAGTATTCAGTTGCTTGCACTGATCGATCGGGGACACAGAGAATTACCTTTCCGAGCCGATTATATAGGAAAAAATGTACCAACGTCTAAGAAAGAAGGTGTCGTCGTGCGTTTTACAGAGAATGACGGGGAAGACGGTGTTTATATTTTCGACAAATAATTTTTTTGAAAAGTCAGAATATTTTTTTTGTACACTTGCCAAATTAGAAGGGAAGTGGTAAAATAAAGATATTAAAAGAAAGGAGTTTTGGTTATGGCTAAAAGACAGAGAACGGAAGGTCAGGCAAGAGCAGATTTTATTAATCTTTGCTGCATTATAGCGCTTTTCCTTGCCGCATTGCTGATTTTCATCAACAACGTATTGCCGCTTATCGGCGTAAATATTTCAGGCGCTTTAATGGGCGCATTGAATCTGATCAAAGATATTGCGCTGCTTCTCGGTATCGCTTTCGGAGCATGGAAGTTTGTGCGTTATCGCGGAAAAACCTGGGTAATTCTTTACTGGGTTGCGATCGGTCTGTATGTAGCGAGTGCTATCTGCGGTCTTTTCTAAGATGGAAACAAAAAACGGTTTGCTTAGGCAAGCCGTTTTTTTCTTTACAATCGGACGAAAAAACGCTATAATAAAACAGATCTGCGAGATTGCAGATCAAAGAAAGAGAACGGTGAATATAAAATGGCAAATCCACTGATTGCGATAGTAGGGCGACCTAATGTAGGGAAAAGCACCTTATTCAATAAAATAGCGGGCAGAAAAATTTCGATTACAGAAAACAGACCGGGGGTCACGCGTGACAGGCTTTATGCCGATGCGGAATGGCGCGGCAAGAAGTTTACCGTAGTGGATACGGGCGGTATCGAGCTGAAATCGGAAGACAGGATGTGGAAAGAAATTCTGCGTCAGGCAGACGTTGCGATTGATATGGCTCAGGTGATTTTTCTGATGGTAGACGGGCGTGAGGAATTAACGTCTTCCGACTATGAGGTCGCGGATAAACTTCGCCGCAGTAAAAAGCCCGTAATCCTGCTTGTAAATAAAGTGGACGAGTTTTCTCCCGACAAGCTGTTTGATTATTATGCTTTGGGACTTGGAGAACCTTATCCTGTTTCGGCGGAACATTCCCAAGGTATCGGAGATGTACTGGACGAGGCGGTTGCCTATTTCGGGGATTGGGAAGAAGACGATTCGCAAAGGCTGAAAATTGCGGTCGTTGGTAAACCGAATGCGGGGAAAAGTAGTCTTGTCAACAGGCTTTTAGGGTTTGAGCGCACGATCGTGACCGATCTTGCTGGTACGACTCGGGATGCGATCGATACCCCGTTTGAATTCAAAGGTGAAAAATATACCCTGATCGATACGGCAGGTATCAGAAGAAAAAAGAATGTTTCGGACGACGTTGAGTATTACAGTGTTATGCGGGCGTTCGATGCGGTGCGCCGCGCAGATGTCTGCCTGATCGTCGTGGACAGTACTGAGGGGCTTACCGAACAGGATGTAAAGATAGCGGGATTTGTTCATGAGGAAGGCAAACCGTCACTGGTAGTCATGAACAAATGGGATCTTGTGGAAAAGGATACGAATACGATCAATAAATTTGAAGAAAAGATCGCGCAGGATCTGAAATTCATGGATTATTATAAGTCGGTTTACGTTTCGGCAAAGACGGGGCAGCGTGCAGAAAAAATTCTTGCAATGGCTCGGGAAGTTTATGAGAATGCCAATTTCCGCGTAACTACGGGGGCGCTGAACGATCTGATTTTGGATGCCGTCCGTTCCAACGAACCGCCTTCATATAACGGAAGAAGACTGAAAGTTTATTATTGCAATCAGCCTTCCGTGTGTCCTCCGACCTTTGTGTTGTTTGTAAATGACGGGGAACTGATGCATTTTTCTTATAAGCGGTATCTGGAAAATGTACTTCGCAGAAGTTTTGATTTTTCAGGTACACCGATACGTATTGTTGCAAGAAATCGCGGCGAAAATGACGAAGTCCTGTGATCAGTCATTACAACGGATTTGCGAATAGAGTTTTAAAAAGCATAAGTAAAGGCGCAAAAATATGGAGATAAAATTTTTCGATATTTGGTATTGGTTTGTCGTTATGGCTGTCGTGTCCTATTTTGTGGGATGCTTCAATTTTGCGCTTCTGATATCCAAAATCAAACATAAAGACGTGCGTAAAATGGGCAGCGGTAATCCCGGCACGATGAATATGAGCAGGCAATTCGGTCTGAAAATCGGTGCGATGACGTTGTTTTTGGATATGATCAAGGGCGGCGTTCCGCTTCTTATAGCCTATTTTATATTCAAGGGCAAAGTTTTTGCGGGAACGGAAGTATATGTTTCCGATCTTGCGCGGTATGTTTGCGGAGTAAGCGTGATCATCGGGCATATTTATCCCGTTACAATGAAGTTCAAAGGCGGAAAGGGTATTGCCTCGACTCTCGGTATGTACTCGTTTGCGCTTTGCTGTGAAACGCAGTATCCTTGGATGATCGGGCTTGTTTTGGGCGTACTTTTGCTCACATTATTTTATATATGGGCAAGCGAATGGGGTTCGATGGGATCGTTGCTCGGAGTAAGCCTTCTTGCCGTGGCACAGGGTATCGTATTTTTCTTCCGCTATCACGACAGTTTGTCGAACGGATTCGTGATTGTGATTTTTATGTTGCTCTTTGCCGATTGTGTTCTGACTTGGTTTGCACACAGGCGGAATCTTATTGCCCTTCTTTCAGGAGAAGAGCATCATACATCTGTTAAAAAACTTTCGCACAGAAAAAAAGAGTCTGTCTGAAAAGGTCTAAAAGAAAAAATGCCTTCATATACTAACCTTGTAACAAGCGTATATGGAGGCTTTTTCTATATGTTGAATCGGGAAGTGTACGAGGATATTGCGTTCCGTACAGGCGGGGATATTTATATCGGGGTAGTCGGGCCTGTCAGAACAGGAAAATCCACATTTATCCGCCGCTTTGCGGAACTGATGATTTTACCGCATATGCAGAAATCAGCGCGGAAAACCGCGCTTAACGACGAACTTCCGCAAGCCGCGGAAGGAAAAACGGTTATGACGACCGAACCGAAATTTGTCCCGGGGGAAGCCGCGAAAGTAAAAATTTCGGAAAATTCATCCGTGAACGTTCGGTTGATCGATTGCGTGGGGTTCCCCGTGGAAGGCGCTGTTCCCGATGAAGACGGAAAACCGCGTATGGTCAGCACGCCGTGGAGCGATACGCCTATGCCTTTTGCAGAGGCTGCGGCGCTCGGCACGGAGAAAGTGATAAGGGATCATTCCACAATAGCAGTATTGGTTACCTCGGACGGAAGTATTACCGATCTGCCGCGTTCAGCATATCTGGATGCGGAGGAGCGCACCGTTAAAGAACTGACCGTTTTAGGTAAACCTTTTGTTATTCTGTATAACAGCAGAAAATCGCAATCGGATGAATGTATTGCGGCGTGCAGTGCGCTTTCGGTAAAATACGGTGCGCCCGTATTGCCGTTTGATTGCGAACACGCTCAGGCTCGTGATTTTTCTGAGGTTTTGGAAAAGATACTTTTTGAATTTCCTGTGGTGAGCATAGACGTGAAATTGCCCGACTGGGTGCGCGTGCTTCCCGAAGATCATCCTGTCATCGCGGACGCGTTCAGTCGTATCCGTGAAGGAACAAAGGATATCAAGAGGATGCGCGATTGTTCCGCCATGGAAACCGCATTTTCAGGCAGCGAATATTTTGAAGACGCGTTATCCGGATCAATGCACCCTGGCGAAGGCAGGGCTGAATACACGGTCGGCGTGAAAGAGGGCTTGTTTTATAAGATCCTCAGCCAGGAATGCGGAGCAGAGATTACCGATGAATTCCGTCTGATGTCTTTTGTAAAGAATCTTTCTTCTGCGAAAAAGTTTGCGGAAAGATTTGAAGGGGCATTGCGCGATGCGGATGAATTCGGTTACGGGGTAGTGATGCCTTCGGAGAATGATCTCGTATTGGGCGCTCCTGAAATGAGTAAACAAAGCGGAAGATGCGGATTGCGTCTTAATGCGGAAGCAGGAACTTATCATGTGATCAAGGTGAATGTGCGAAGCGAAATAAGTCCCGTTATCGGTGATGCCGCAAGAGGCGAAGAGATCGTCAAGGATATGATCGAGAATTATGAATCAAATCCCGATACACTTTGGAATACAGAATTGTTCGGAAGAACATTTAAAGATATGGTATGTGAAGGGTTAAATACCAAGGCAGGCGGAATGCCTGAAAATGTGCGTAAGAAAATGAGAAGAACGGTTACGCGCATAGTGAACGAAGGAAGAGGCGGAGTTATCTGTATTTTGCTTTAAAAAATTTGTTCAAATAAAATCCCCCTTTTGCAGAGGTCTGCGAAAAGGGGGATTTTATTTGAATTGAATTATTGAGTTATAGCGGAATCACAAGCGCATTTAAATTTAGCGCGGACCGTTGCTTCAATGATCACTTTTCCTTCCTGCATATAATCGGAGTAATCAAAAACACATTTTTCGGTAATATTGGCAAGTTCGCAGTTTTCTCCGAGTAAAGCTATCGCTTTGGATTCAGCGTTGGCTTTTGCTGCAGCAAGCGCTTCTTTATAAGCGGCTTCTTTATTTTTGAGCATGGCTACCTTAGAGCAGTATCTTGCTCCGGCTTCTTCTGCGGCTTTGAGTAAATTTTCACCTTTTTCAAAAGAGGCACCCGAGGCGGTAAGGCTCATATTCGCCTCGTACATTGCTTTATCTTTATCCCAAACGGGGCAGACATAAATGTGTTCGGCAGAAAAAGTAACAGAATCATCTATTTCTTTCATTGCCTGTTTAAGCGAAGCGGATTTTTCGCTGAGAAGACGTTTTGCGTCCTGTGCGCTTTCTGATTTTGCATCAAGGCTGAAATATATTGATACTGAATCTGCATCCACGCTCATGCGGCTTGTCCCCGATACAGTTGCGCTTTTCGCATTACATCCGTTCTTATGATCGGTTTTATTTTGGCTTTGTGAAGGTTCTTGTTCCGGTTGAACTTCATTAGTTTCTTCGGATACTGTTGAATCATTCGGTTGAGCAATATTTTCGTTGGTAAAATCGGTCAGTTCTTCCTGTGCGGGTTCAAAATTGCCTGTTTCGGCTGCTGCGGGAAGAGCGGCAAAAGTACCTGCAATCAGAATCACTGCAAGAATAATCAGCAACAATTTCTTTTTCATAATATTTTACCTCCGTTGACTGATATCTATACTTTGTGAGAAAAAAAACAAATTATGCGTTTAATTCCAAAAAAGTAAAAAAATAACAAATTTTTTTGTGACGGAAAAATAGAGGTAAATATTTTGCTTGCGTAAATTGCTTGAAAAACATATAATAAAAAGGAATAAAGGAAAAAGAGAGAAAAAAAGTGAAGAGATATCTGCCGTACTTAAAAAAATATAAATGGTTCTGCATATTCGGCGCGATTTCAAAATGGATCGAGGCGGTACTGGAATTGCTTGTACCGCTCGTGATGGCAAAAATTATCGATGAAGGTATTGCGCGAGGCAACGCTGGAATATCCTATGCGTTGTGGGGCGGCGCGGTAATGTTGGCAATGGGAGCGGTCGGATTCGGTTGTGCGGTTTTCTGTCAAAGAAGTGCATCGATCGCCTCGCAAGGCTTCGGTACCAATGTAAGGAATGCGTTATTCCGCCATATCAATACACTTTCATACAGGGAGATCGATAAAATCGGTGAAGCGTCGCTTGTCACGCGCGTTACGGGCGACGTAACGCAGATGCAGAGCGCTGTTGCAATGTTTATAAGGCTCGTAGTGCGCGCACCGTTTATTGCCGCGGGATCGGTCGTTTTGTGTCTGCTGATAGATTGGCAGACGGGGTTGATCGTAACAGGCGCAGCCGTTCTGGTCGGGATCGTTCTTTGGATCATCATGAAAAAAAGCGTCCCTTATTATACACGCAATCAAAGAAAACTTGATCGGCTTGCGCAGGTAACTAATGAAAATTTAGAGGGCGCAAGGGTAGTGCGCGCTTTTTCAAAGCGAGAGAAAGAGAGAGACCGTTTTGATGCGGCGGCAGGCGAAATGCTGGAAAATTCGCTGGTTATCGCAAAAATCACGGCTTGGCTGAATCCTTTGACGTATGCGATCATCAACCTCGGCGTTGCGGCGATTTTGTTTTTAAGTGATTTTAAGGTAAGTACGGGAACCCTTTCCAGCGGTGAGGTCATCGCGCTTATCAATTATATGATGCAGATCCTCAACGCTATGGTCGTCATTTCCAACCTCGTGTCGTTATTCACCAAAGCGCATGCATCTATGCTTAGGGTGGATGAAGTGTTTGATTTGCAACCCGGCATTGATGAAGGCGGCAGGGCGCAGCCTGATTTCAATGCCCCTGCGATCGAAATGCGTGGCGTGAATTTTTCCTATGCAGGAACAGAGCAGTACTCTTTGCGGGATATCGATCTATGTGTACAAGCGGGACAGACGATAGGTATTATCGGCGGTACGGGCAGCGGGAAGTCTACGCTTATAAATCTTCTGCCAAGGCTTTACGACGCCACTACGGGAGAGGTTAAAATTTTCGGGCATAATGTAAAAGAATATCCGCTCAGGGAATTGCGCTTTATGTTCGGGGTCGTACCGCAAAACGCTTCGCTGTTTTCGGGGACAGTGCGCTCCAATCTGTTCTGGGGAAATGACAAAGCGACGGATGAGCAGTTCGAAGCTGCGCTCAAAACCGCCTGCGCGTATGATTTCGTGCAAGAAAAAGGCGGTTTGGAAACAGAAGTTACGGAAGGCGGAAAGAATTTTTCGGGCGGACAGCGTCAGCGTCTTACGATTGCAAGAGCGGTCGTTGCACAGCCGAAAATTCTGATACTGGACTGAAAGATGTTACGACGATCCTGATCTCTCAGCGCGCTTCGTCGCTGCGCGGTGCGGATGTGATTTTCGTGCTTGAAGACGGAAAGATCGTAGGGAGAGGAAAACACGAAGAGTTGTATGACTTCTGCGGCGTATACAGAGAAATCTGCGATTCACAGACGAGGTCGGAAGAATGAAAGAAGTAAAGAAAGTGGAAAAGGGGCTTACCTGCAGGCTTCTGACTTATGTTTCGCCTTATAAAGGACTGGTTGTCGGGGCGTTGGTTTTTGCAGTGCTGTATGTGGCTTTTGTGTTGCTCGGCCCCGTATTATACGGTTTTGCCATTGACAATATGGCATCGGCAGGTAAGGCAGGTACACGCGATGTGTATTTGATGATAGGCGGTTTTACGGGGTGTGTGTTGCTGTCTTCTGTTTCTCAGAAGATCATGAACAACTGCGTGAATGCCCTTTGTTATAAAGTCGTAAAAGACCTGAGGCGAGATGCTTTTTATGCTCTTACGGCTTCTCGTATCAAATATATCGATTCTCACGCGCACGGGGATATCATGAGCCGTGTCGTAAACGATGTCGATGTGATATCGGACGGTTTATTGCAGGGAGTGGCTCAACTTTTTACGGGAGTTTTGACGATACTTGCAACACTTGTGGTAATGTTTGTGATTAACTACATTATTGCGCTCGTTGTGGTCGTTCTTACACCGCTGTCACTGTTTGTCGCGGCATTTATAACGAAAAACACATTCAAAAAGTTTCGCGATCAGGTAAAAATACAGGGTGAACTCGTCGCGCATACAAAAGAGATGTTTGCGGGGCAGAAAACGGTCATTCTCTTTAATGAAGAAGAATATTCGTCTCAAAAATTTGAAGAGATCGACGGGCGTTTATACGATATCGGTTGGCGCGCACAGTATTTTTCTGCGCTCAGTAACCCGTCTACCCGATTTGTCAATGCTGTCATTACGGTGATCGTGGGCGTACTCGGAACGATATTTTGTATTTTAAGCGGCGGCGGAACGCTGGTTTTGGGTAAAATTTCACTTGGTGCGTTTGGTCCCGGTATGCTGGCAACGTTTATCAGTTATGCGAATCAATATACGAAGCCATTTAACGAGGTTTCCAACGTGATCACGCAATTACAGAATGCTTTTGCTTCTGCGGCGCGCGTGTTTGAGGTCGTTGACGAGCCTTGCGAGAAAACGGACGGTAAAGAGCATATCGAAAAATGCAGAGGGGATATTGAGATTAAAAATGCATATTTTTCTTATACGCCCGATAAAAAGCTGATTGAAAATTTGAACGTTAAAGTAAAAGCGGGCAGTAAAATTGCGATTGTCGGACCGACGGGTTGCGGAAAAACGACGCTCATCAACCTTCTGATGCGATTTTATGATCTGGATTCGGGAACGATCACCGTTGACGGAAAAGATGCAAAGGAAATTCCGCTCGACGAATACAGAAAAATGTTTGGAATGGTCTTGCAGGAAAGTTTTTTAAGTAACGAATCGGTTGCATATAATATTTCCTACGGAGCGGAGCACGCAACGCGTGAAGAGATCGAACAGGCGGCAAAATCCGCGTATTGCGATTTCTTCATCCGTAATCTTGAAAACGGCTATGATACCGTTCTTTCAGGAAAAGTAAATGTGTCTCAAGGCGAAAAACAGTTGCTCTGTATTGCGCGGGTAATGCTGGTCGATCCGCCTATGCTCATTTTAGACGAGGCGACGAGCAATATCGATACAATGACCGAAATGCGTATTCAGAAAGCGTTTCGAAAAATCATGAAAGGCAGAACAAGTTTTATTGTGGCGCATAGGCTTTCAACCATTCTTGACGCCGACTTGATTCTCGTTATGAATAAAGGAAGCGTCATTGAACAGGGAACGCATACCGAACTTATGGAAGCAAAAGGGTTTTATTATAACCTTTATAATTCACAGTTTGCAAAAGCAGACAGTACGATTTAATTTTAAAAGTGTTGAAAATGAAAATATACCCTGTGGCAAAATTGTCGCAGGGTATTTGTATGATCGGTTTCAGATGAAAAAGAAGAAAAGTGCAAACAGATTATTTCTGAGGAATTCGTTTGCCGTCCTTATCAATCGTGACCGTAGGTCTTTCGTCTTTGAGAGCCATCAGGTATTCATTGTACTGCGTTTCGGTAAGAGACCTTACTTTATTCTTTTTTTTCTTTGACACGGGAATAAACCTCCTTATTCTGTTGCTTATAATATGCCCTTACAGACGAAAAAACATACGCTTGTATTTTGTAAAAAAGTGAAAAATTGAAAGATGAATAAACATTCTTTTTTGCGGCAAACTTTTTAAGAGAAAACAGAAAGGGCTTTATTCTTTGTCGAAAGCGGAAGGTCAAAGTTACGAATATGAAAGGTCAGACAATATATTTTAAAAATAAACCGAAAATAATCTCCACGGCAACGATAGCGGGACCGAAAGAATGTTGCGGCATACTCGGCAAATATGTGGATTGTGCGCTTACCGACGATATGTTCGGAGAAAAAACTTTTGAACGGGCAGAGAGAAAAATGCTTCTTTATGCCGTGGAAAAATGTATAGCGAAAGCGGAGTTGAAAACGGAAGATATAGATATATTTTTATCGGGCGATCTTCTCAATCAGATTATTTCCGCGAGTTTTACGGCGCGCGAGTTAAAAATACCTTTTTTGGGGATATACAGCGCATGTTCAACGATGAGCGAAGGGCTTTTGCTCGGCTCGGTTCTGACGGACGGCGGTTTTGCAAAAACAGTCGTAGCGGCAACGGGAAGCCATTTTTCCTCGGCTGAACGACAGTACAGGTTTCCGCTGGAACAGGGAACGACGAGACCGCCGCAATCTCAGTGGACGGTTACGGGCGCAGGAAGCGCGTTACTTTCTCTGAAAGGGAAAGGTCCTTGTATAACTTGCGCAACGGTGGGCAGGGTAATGGATTTCGGCGTTTCGGATGTAAACAATATGGGAGCCGCAATGGCACCCGCCGCGGCAGATACAATTTTAGCGCATTTTCGGGATACGGGTAAAACGCCGAAAGATTACGATCTTATCCTGACGGGAGACCTCGGCGCGCTGGGCGGGAAGATCGTGGAAGATCTTGTCTGGGAAAAAGGTGTGGACATATCCGAGAATCATGTGGATTGCGGTGAAATTGTCTATGACGTAAGAGAAGATGAATTTCAGGGCGGAAGCGGCGCGGGGTGCTGTGCGTCCGTATTCAATTCTTATATTTATGACAAAATGACGCACGGAAGCGGTATCAGAAAAGTATTGTTTGCGGCAACGGGGGCGCTTCTTTCCACAGTATCTTCGGGACAGGGGGAAACAATACCCTGCGTTTCTCATGCAGTGGTGGTAGAAAATCAGTAAGGGGTAAATATGGATAAATATGTTGAAATTTTGCTTTCGTTTGTGAAAGCGTTTGCGGTAGGGGGTGCAATATGCACACTTGCGCAGGTCATAATCAATTTTACAAAATTGACGGCAGGGAAAATACTTGTATTTTTTATGCTTTCGGGGGTAGTGCTCGGCGCACTGGGAATATATGGTAAACTTGTTGATTTTGCGGGCGCCGGGGCAACGGTACCAATTTCAGGATTCGGATATCTCCTTGCGCGCGGAGCCATGCTCGGGGCAAAAAAAGGGCTTTTCGGTGCTATAACGGGTGCGCTTTCCGCGGCGAGTGCGGGTATAACCGCAGCGATCGTTTTCGGATTTTTATTTGCAGTTATTTTTAAGCCGAAAAGCAAGAAAAATTAAAAAAATTTTACGGCTAAGTTTTTATTGAATTAAGAATATTTAAAAAATTGATAGCATATAAATTATCGGAATGGTATCTTATGCACGTTATTACCGTTACAAACGAAAAAGAGGTTCTTCAAAAAAGAGGATCATCGTTGTTGCGTGCGTTTTTACCGCAGTACTGGTGTTCCTGACAATTTTTATTCAACGGAATGTGAGCGGGGTCCTGTATAAACTGAGTGAAGCGAGTATCCGTTCGATGAGTACTGCCGCCGTAAATGAAACGGTTACGCAAACTCTTTCGGATACGGATTACGATTCGTTGGTCACGATCACATACGGGGAAGACAGCAGAATAACGAGTATCAGTGCGAATGCGTACAGAGTGAATTTACTTGCCCGTAAAATGGTTGCAGGAACAACGCAGCTTCTTGCGGAAAAAGGAACGGGAGGAGTAAAAGTTCCTATAGGCGCATTTACGGGTATAGGTTTTCTGTCGGGAGCAGGTCCGAAAGTAACGTTCAAGATTATAGCGGTAAACAGAGTTGAATGTACCTTCCGTTCGTCTTTTCAGGCGGCGGGGATCAATCAGACGGTACATAGTATCTACCTCGACGTAACCAGCGAAGTCTCTGTGGTTTTGCCTTCCGGCACAAAAAAAATTTCAACGGTTACCGAAGTTATGGTTGCGGAAAGCCTGATCGTCGGGGAAGTTCCTGATATATATTGGGGTAAAGACATTTTTTCACAAATTAAGACGGGTTGAAAAGAAACCATTACATGAAAACTTAAGAAAATTTTTGCTTATGTATCAAATTCGTTGACTTTTCTTTTATATTCGGGTATAGTAATAGAAAAGAAAAGGCTATGACGAAGACAGACGGACACTACGTTTTTCATAAGAGAGGAGAACCCGTCGGCTGAAAAGTTCTCCGTAAAACAAGTTCGTTATTCACTTTTGAGCCGCCTCGTGAAACCTCGGAAGATACGCGGGAGTAGTGTAGGCCGTAACCGGTGCGTTAAGCGGAGAATGAGACGGAGTTTTTCCGTGAACATAGGTGGTACAGCGTTATTTATGCGCCCTGTGAATTTTCACAGGGCGTTTATTTTTTTACAGGCATCCGCCGAGCGCGGAAAGCGGAGGTAACATGAAAGAAAATATTGAAAATATAAAGAATGAGATTTCTTTGTATCTGGCAGTAAACAATCACATATCAAGAAAAGATCTTTTTGATTTTAAGATGAACTATCTCGGCAAAACGGGCAGTATTTCCGCATTGTCAAAAGGTATGCGCGATGTGCCTGCCGAACAGCGTCCCGAAGTGGGAAAACTGATCAGCGATCTTCGTACTTGGGCAGAGCAAGTGTTTGCCGATAAGGAAGAACAGATCAAAAAGGCGGAACTTGCAGCGCGGTATGCTTCGGAGCGCATAGATGTCACTATGCCTGCGCAATTCCGTGAGACGGGAACACTGCACCCGATCAGCCTCGTAAAGAAAGAGATCATAGACTGTTTTGCAGGAATGGGCTTTGAAATTTTCGAAGGGCCTGAAATCGAAAAGGATTATTATAATTTCCAGGCACTCAATATTCCTGCCGATCATCCTGCGAGGGATATGCAGGACACTTTCTTTGTGACTGAAGATTTTCTGCTTCGTTCGCAGACTTCTTCAGGTCAGATCCGCGTAATGGAAAATAAGCGCCCTCCGATAAAGGTATTAAGTCCCGGCAGAGTTTACCGTTCGGACAGCGATGCAACTCATTCTCCCATGTTCCATCAGATGGAAGGATTGGTTGTAGATAAGGGGATAACCCTTTGCGACTTGAAAGGGCTTTTAGATGAGTTTGCCCGTAAAATGTTTACCTCGGAGACAAAGACTCGCCTTCGTCCTTCGTATTTCCCGTTTACGGAGCCGAGCGTGGAAGTGGATCTTTCCTGCCATAACTGCGGGGGAAAAGGGTGCCGAATCTGTAAGGGTACGGGCTGGATAGAAATTCTCGGCGCGGGTATGGTCAACCGCAAAGTGCTCGAAAACTGCGGCGTCGATCCTGACGAATATACGGGATTTGCGTTCGGCATGGGGTTGGAGCGCATTGCAATGATCAAGTACGGCATCAACGATATGCGTTATCTCTTTGAAAACGACGTGCGATTGCTCAAACAATTCAAGGATTAAGGAGGACTCAGAAAGATGAAAGCACCTCTCAGCTGGTTAAAAGATTATGTTGATATAGATATTTCTGCGGAGGAACTTAAAGATAAACTTTTCTCCTGCGGATTTGAAGTGGAAGAACTTATATATGTCGGAGCGGAAGTGGAAAAATGCGTTGTCGGAAAAATTGTTTCCCTTGAAAAGCATCCCGATGCCGACAAATTGCAGATTTGCAAGCTGGATTGCGGCGAATACGGTCACGAAATACAGATCGTAACGGGTGCAGACAACGTATTTGTCGGTGCGCTTGTGCCCGTTGCGCTTGACGGTTCGTCTTTGCACGGCGGAATAAAAATCAAAAAAGGAAAACTGCGCGGCGTGGAATCGTGCGGTATGCTTTGCTCTGGTGAAGAACTCGGCATCAACGATGATTGGTACGAAGGCGCTGACGTAAACGGGATTTTGATTATTAAAGAGGATGTTCCTCTCGGAACGGATATCCGTAAAGTGGTGGGATTGGACGATTATATTTTTGATATAGCCGTAACGGCAAACCGTCCCGACTGTCAGTGCGTTTACGGTATTGCGCGTGAAATATCGGCATTGCTTGCTAAGCCGCTTACACCGGTAGAACTTGTCTATAAAGCAGAAACGTTCACGACGAGCGGCAGGGTAAACGTTTCAGTGGAAGCGCCCGACCTTTGCCCTCGTTATATTGCGCATTACGTCCGTGAACTTAAAATTGAAAAGTCACCGCAGTGGATGAGGAGAAGGCTTGCTCTTTCAGGGCTTCGTTCGATCAACAACGTGGTAGATATTACGAATTTTGTGCTTTTAGAGCTCGGTCAGCCGATGCACGCTTTCGATCTT
This sequence comes from uncultured Bacillota bacterium, assembly GCA_949287815.1. Lineage (GTDB taxonomy): Bacteria > Bacillota > Clostridia > Christensenellales > Borkfalkiaceae > Borkfalkia. The sequence goes on from CASEHS010000005.1 coordinate 30,528, forward strand.
TCCAAAATTTCGCAGAATAAGATCTGTGTGCGCCGTGCGGCGGATGGGGAAAAGATTGTAACGCTCGACGAAAAAGAGTTTGAGCTTAAAGAAAACAATCTTGTCATTGCAGACGGAACAAAGCCTGTCGCTCTTGCGGGCGTAATGGGTGGATTGAATAGTGGAATTTCGGAAGAAACGAGCGAAGTTCTGTTTGAAAGCGCGAAGTTTGAAAGGGCAAATATTCGCAGAACTTCCCGTAAACTCGGGCAGAAGAGCGACTCGTCTTCCCGTTTTGAAAAGGGCGTGGACGCATATACGACGGGCGTTGCGATCAACCGTGCACTTAATCTTATCGATACGCTTGGCTGCGGTAAAATAGCGGGAGACCGCTTTGATATCGAAGCGGAGACTGTAAAGCCTACGGTAATTACGACAACTTATAAAAAGATAAATGATCTTCTCGGCATTGAAGTGCCTGAGCGTACAATACGTGCGATTTTAGAGCGTCTCAATTTCAATGTCAAAACTAAAGGCGGGGAAATAATTGTAACTGCGCCTGCATACCGTGAAGATATCGAAGGTTATCCCGATCTTGCGGAGGAAGTTATCCGTATGTACGGGTACGATCATATCATCGGTACTTTTATGCCTACGGCGCAGATCACGAACGGCGGACTTACCGATAAACAGCGCGCGGCTGAACGGGTAAAGAAGATCCTGCGAGGTCAGAATTATAATGAGATCATCACGTATTCATTTATCTCCCCGAAAGATTATCAGCTTTTGCGTATCCCTGAAAAGGCGGAACAGGCAATTAAGATCGTCAATCCGATCGGGGAAGATCTTAGCATTATGCGTACCACTCTCGCTCCTTCCATGCTCGAAACTTTGGTGCGCAATATTCGCCGCGGAAACAGCGAAGCAAGACTTTTTGAACTTGCGTCTGTGTATATTGCAAAATCCTTGCCGCTTACGGAGATGCCTTCGGAAGAGCTGACTCTTTGCTGCGGAATTTACGGTGAAAAGGAGAACTTTTTCACGGCCAAAGGCGTATATGAGTCGATCGCGGAACAGTTCGGACTGTCTTTTGAATATGTACCTGCGACCGTTCCGTTCCTGCATCCCGGAAAGAGTGCGCTCATTAAATTTAACGGAAAGGAGATCGGATATTTCGGTGAACTTGCACCCGATCTTGCGGAAGAGCTTGCGATCGAAACGAATGTATATCTCGGAGAACTTGATTACGCAAAAATCGAAAGTGCGCTCCTTTCACCTTTGGTATTTAAACCGCTTCCGAAGTTCCCTGAGGTCGTACGCGATCTCGCTTTGATAGCAGATGAGACGGTAACTTGCTCACAGGTAGAACAGGCGATCCGTGAAGGTTCAAAATTTGTCACCGATGTAAAAATGTTTGACGTATATCGCGGCGCACAGATCGGGGAAGGGAAAAAGAGTATGGCGTTCAAAATTACGTTTACGCCGCATGAAAAAGCATTTACACCCGAAGACGCGGACGGCAATATCAAGCGCATTTTGCGCCGCCTGTCCGAAACGCTTGGAATAAGTTTAAGATAAAACTTTTAATTTGGAAGCTCAATTCTTCCGAACGATTGCAAGTCGGGTGAAAAAGTGATATAATTATTTTTATAGCCACTTAAATTTACAATGAAGAGAAATTCAGTCGCGGGGGTATCCGCGGGGGAGAGAAAGAAATGTTCAGTCCTGAAATCGAAACGATGAGCAGAAAAGAGATCAAAGAAATGCAGCTGGAGCGATTGAAATATATCGTTCGGTATGCTTATGATAACGTGCGTATGTACAGGGAGCGTTTTGATTCGATCGGCTTGAAACCCGAACATATCAAAACATTTAAAGATATTGAAAATATTCCTTATACGACGAAAGACGATCTCAGGGATAACTATCCTTTTGATCTTCTGGCCGTTCCGATGAAGAAAATTGTCCGTATTCATGCTTCGAGCGGAACGACGGGTAAGCCTATCACTTGCGGGTACACCCGCAAAGATCTGGATAACTGGTCGACTTGTCTTGCAAGGGTTCTTGCGATGGCAGGGGCTACGGATGAGGATATTTTTCAGATTTCTTTTGGGTACGGGCTCTTCACGGGCGGATTCGGATTGCATTACGGTGTGGAAAAATTGGGCGCAACGGTTGTGCCTATGTCGAGCGGAAACACAGAGCGTCAGCTTATGATCATGAAAGATTTCGGCGTCACAGCACTGATTGCAACTCCTAGTTATGCAATGTATCTTGCGGAAACGGCAAAACGCGAAGGGATTCTCAACGATCTGAAACTTCGGCTTGTCTGTATGGGGGCAGAGGCTTCTACGGCGGAAACACACGAATCTCTGCAAAGAATTTTCGGGGCGTTTCCTACCGAAAATTACGGACTTACAGAAGTCGGCGGCCCTGGCGTTTCGGGCGAATGCCGCGAAAAAGCGGGTATGCATATCAATGAGGATATGTATTATCCTGAAATCGTAAATATAGAAAAGAATCGTGTTCTCGGCGAAGGTGAACAGGGTGAAATGCTTCTGACCACTCTTACAAAAGAGGGAATGCCTATCCTTCGTTATCGCACGAAAGATATCACGTCCCTTACATATGAACCTTGCAAATGCGGAAGAACGCTGGCAAGGATGTCGAGAGTCGTCGGAAGAACGGACGATATGCTGATCATCCGCGGGGTAAACGTATTCCCGTCCCAGATCGAGAGTGTTCTGATGGGAATGGAACAACTCGGTAAGACGTACGAGATTATTGTGGACAGGGTCAATTATATGGACACGCTGGAAGTCAAGGTGGAAGTGGATGATGCAAATCTTCTTACCGACTATTCCAAATTGGAAGAATTGGTGGCAAATATCAAGAAAAGACTTCGCGTTGTTTTGCAACTGGACGTAAAAGTCAAACTTGTAGAGCCTTTCTCGATCAAGCGTGCGGAAGGAAAGGTAAAGAGAGTAACCGATCTTCGGAAAAAATAAAAAAGGATTCGGCGTAAAAGTTTTTGCGTCGGAGTTTAAAGTTTATACGAGGTTATTATGAAGAAATTATTATTGGGAGATTTTGCCGTAGCGCGCGGCGCATGGGAGGCAGGTGTAAAAGTAGCAACTGCATATCCCGGAACGCCCTCTACGGAAATTACGGAGGAACTGGCGCGTTATCCTGAGGTTTACAGCGAATGGTCTCCGAATGAAAAGGTAGCATTGGAAGTAGGTATCGGTTCGGCAATGCGCGGTGCGCGTACGATCGTATCGATGAAACACGTCGGTTTGAATGTGGCTTGCGATCCGCTCTTTACTGCGGCATACACGGGCGTGAATGCAGGGCTTGTAATAGCCGTTGCAGACGATCCTTCCGTTTTCAGTTCACAGAACGAGCAGGATACGAGACTTACGGCAGTGAGTGCAAAAGTTCCCGTAATTGAGCCTTCCGATAGTGAAGAAGCAAAAGAGTTTGCCAAGCAGGCTTTTGAACTTTCCGAAAAATACGATACGCCTGTAATTTTGCGCCTCACAACGCGAGTCGCTCATTCGCAGAGCCTTGTAGAACTTGGAGAACGCAAGGAACTTCCCAATAAGGCATATGAACGCAATATTGCAAAATACGTCATGATGCCTGCAAATGCGCGCGTAAAGCACGTGGTTGTAGAAGATCGAATCAAAAAGCTTTCGGAGGATTCCAACGCTTTTTCTATTAACAGAGTGGAAGAAGGAAGTAAGGATCTGGGTATCATCTGCTCGGGCGGCGTTTATCAGTACGTTAAAGAGGCATTGCCGGAAGCCAGCGTTCTCAAACTTGGAATGGTATATCCGCTGCCTTATAAAATGATCGCTGAATTTGCAAAGAGCGTTAAGCGTTGCGTCGTGGCGGAAGAACTTGCTCCGCACATTGAAACCCTCGTGAAAGCAGAGGGGATCGCAGTGGAAGGGAAAAATATTTTCCCGCTCAACGGTGAATTTTCCGCAAAACTTATCCGTGAAAAAATACTCGGCGAAAAATCGGAAGTTAAGGCAGAGAATGTTCCCGCCCGTCCTCCCGTGCTTTGTGCAGGTTGTCCGCATAGGGGAGTATTTTACGTCCTTTCAAAATTAAAGCTTAATGTGCTTGGCGATATCGGCTGTTATACTTTGGGCGCGGTTCCGCCCCTCGGTTCTATGGATGCAGTCGTGTGTATGGGCGCGAGCATCGGTATGGCTGTCGGATTCGATAAAGCCGATCCCGAAGCGCATAAACATTCGGTTGCAGTTATCGGCGATTCCACGTTTATCCACAGCGGTATCACGGGATTGGTCGATGCGGTATATAACCGTGCCAAAATTACCGTTGTTATTCTCGATAACCGCACGACGGGTATGACGGGACATCAGAACCATCCGGCAACGGGCAAAACGATCAAAAATGAACCTACATACGAATTGCAACTGGATGAAGTTTGCCGTGCGGTCGGCGTGAAAAACGTCCGTATGGTCGATCCTGCAAATCTTAAAGAAACGGAGGAAGCGATCAAAGCGGCGCTTGCCGAAGAAGAAGTTTCCGTTGTGATCGCAAAGCACCCGTGTGTTCTTCTTACGAAGAAACTTTATAATGGGTTTAAGGTAAATGATAAATGCAAGAAGTGCAAGGCGTGCATGAAACTCGGTTGTCCCGCGATCGTAAACGGGAAAAACGGGATCACGATCGATACGTCTTTGTGTACCGAATGCGGCTTGTGCAAGAGCGTGTGCAAGTTCGGCGCGATTGAATAGGAGGAAACATATGGATATTCTGATAGTCGGTGTCGGCGGACAGGGAACACTTCTTGCAAGCCGAGTGCTTGGAAAATACGCGCTTGATTGCGGTTTTGACGTTAAACTCAGCGAAGTGCACGGAATGGCACAGCGCGGCGGCAGCGTTATGACATATGTAAGGATCGGGGAAAAGATTGCGTCGCCTATCATTGATGAGGGCGGTGCGGATCTGATCCTGGCGTTTGAAAAGTTGGAAGCGTTGCGTTATGCTCATTTCCTTAAAGAAAGCGGTGAAATATTATATTCCACACAGGAAATCATGCCTATGCCTGTAGTTACGGGTGCGGCTGAGTATCCCGAAGGAATTGAAAATAAACTGAAAGGAACGGGCATTGATGCGCTTTCATTGGCGGTCAAGGCTGGAAACACGAAAGCGGCAAACTCGGTCATGCTCGGTGCGCTTTGCAAAAAACTTGGGCTTGACAGGGAAAAATTTGAAAATGCATTGCTTTCCAGTATACCGCAAAAGACAGTGGAAATGAACAAAGCGGCTTTTGCGCTCGGTTATGAAGCGGTTTAAGAAAAAAGCGGAATTTAAGTTAAAGTTCGGAAAAAATATTCAGGTAAAAAAGATGACAAAGGTCAAAGATTATATTTATAATCCCGAATTTGAGTGTATGACTCGTTCGGAAATGGAAAATCTGCAAAGTGAACGTCTCAGAAAGACGGTCGAACGCGTATATAATAATTGTGCACCGTATCGGGCAAAGATGGATGAATTGAAGTTAAAACCTTCGGATATCCGTTCGGTATCAGATCTGTCAAAATTGCCTTTTACGGTAAAGCATGATCTTCGTGAAGCGTATCCGTTCGGGTTTTATTCTTCACCTGCTTCGGAGATCGTGGAAGTACACGCTTCAAGCGGAACGACTGGAAAACTTACGGTTGTAGGCTATACTAAAAACGATATTGATGTCTGGTCGGAAATTGCGGCAAGAAGTTTTGCTATGGCAGGTATCAATAAAGATTCAATGGTACATATAGCGTACGGATACGGGCTTTTCACGGGCGGACTCGGTGCGCATTACGGCGCACAGAAAATCGGGGCTTCGACCGTGCCTGCAAGCGCGGGAAATACGATCCGCCAACTTACGTTGATGCGCGATTTCGGTGCGACGCATCTTTGTTGTACTCCTTCATATGCAATTTTCCTTGCTACGGAAATTGAGAAGGCGGGGATGAAAATTGAGGATTTTTCATTGATCGGAGGTGCGTTCGGAGCAGAGCCTTGGACTTACCAGATGCGCGATGAGCTGGAACGGATGTTGCATATAGACGCTTTGGATATTTACGGTTTATCGGAAATCTGCGGTCCGGGTGTTGCAATGGAATGTATGCAAAAACATGGTTCGCATATTCAGGAAGACCACTTTATCCCTGAAATTATCGATCCGGAAACACTTGAGCCTCTGCCGTTCGGAAGCGAGGGTGAGTTGGTGTTCACAACGATCACCAAGACCGGTCAGCCACTAATCCGTTATCGTACGCGCGATCTTTGCACGCTTTCCAATGAGAAGTGCGCTTGCGGCAGAACTACCGTAAAGATGGGTAAAGTAAAAGGCCGTTCGGACGATATGCTGATCATCCGCGGAGTAAATGTATTCCCGTCACAGATAGAAGCGGCGATCATGAATGTGTCCGGGGTATCACCTCACTATATGATCTATGTTGACAGGGTCAATAATCTTGACGTCATTGAGATTGATATTGAACTGGACGGAAATCTTACGCCCGATAAAGTATCGGATGTTGAATCCATCCGCAAAAAGGTGGAAACGGAGATCAATTCCTATATCGGGCTCGGGGCAAAAATCAAACTTTGCGAGTCGGGCTCTATACAGCGCAGTGAAGGAAAAGCAGTGCGCGTTATAGACAGAAGGAAATAAAGTAAGGGAGGAAAAAATGATGTTGGTAAAACAGTTGTCCGTATTTATGGAAAACAGACCGGGAAGATTGTATAAACTCACAAACGCACTCGGAAAAGAAGGTATTGATTTTGTAACACTTTCCATAGCCGACACAAAGGATTTCGGTATCGTTCGGTTTATCGCGAGAGATAATGAACGCGCTTATGGAATTCTGAAAAAGGAAGGCTTTACGGTCGGAATCACTGAACTTATTGGGGTGGAAGTGGAAGATAAGCCCAATGCGCTTGCAGAAGTGGTTGCACTTATGGAGCAGGAAAATATCAATATTGAATATCTTTATTCGTTTGTACTGACGAACCACAACAGTGCAAAAATTCTGATGCGTGTGAATGAAACGGAAAGAGCGGTCGGATTGCTGGAAGAAAAAGGCATAAAGATGCTTTCCGAAAAAATTCTGTAAACAATTCATTGCGGGCGGTTCAGGTTTGAGCCGCCCGCTGTTTTAAAATCAAAAATTTTGGTTAAGATTTTAGATTAACTCTAAGGACAAGGCTTGGTGAAAAAGATGTGGTTTGACGAAAGTGTATTTTATCAGATTTATCCGCTGGGATATTGCGGTGCTGAAAAGGAAAATGACGGAGGTGCGGTGCGTCATCGTTTTTCCGAAATTGAAAAGAATATTCCTATATTGTCAGAGCAGGGCTTTAAGGCGGTTTTATTTAATCCGCTTTTTGAAAGCGAGCGGCACGGTTACGACACGGTCGATTTTTTTAAAGTTGACAGGCGTCTCGGCGATAATGCGGATTTTCGCGCGCTCGTAGAAAAATTTCATCAGGCGGGTATGCGTGTGGTTTTGGACGGGGTTTTCAATCACGTCGGAAGAAAGTTTTTTGCTTTTCAGGATGTACTGAAAAACCGTGAAAATTCTGATAAAAAGAGTTGGTTTTATGTGAATTTCGGCGGAAATACGGAGTATAACGACGGACTTTGGTATGAAGGTTGGGAAGGTCACAGGGAACTTGTCAAACTCAACCTTTCCGAACCTGCTGTGCTCGATTACATTTCTTCTGCAATAAAATACTGGATAGAGGTATTCGGAATAGACGGATTGCGATTGGATGTAAGCTATCTTCTGCCCGAATGGTTTTTTGATTGGCTGCGGCGCACGGTACGGGCGCTTCGCGAAGATTTTTTCCTTATGGGCGAAGTGATCCATTGCCAGAATTTTGCAAAGAACATAACGCCCGACAGATTGAATTCTATCACAAACTATGAGTGTTACAAGGGGTTGACTTCGGCGCTCAATTCGGATAATCTTTTTGAGATCGAACACTCACTTACCCGTTTGTTTTCCGATCAGCCTTGGTCTCTCTATCGCGGTAAAAATCTTTTCAGCTTTGCGGATAATCACGACGTTTCCCGAGTTTGTTCTGCTCTGAAAGACGGACGCAAACTGTTTGCGCTGTATGGGATATTATATACAATGCCGGGAATTCCCTGTATATATTACGGGTCAGAATACGGCGTGCAGGGAGAAAAGAGACAAGGTGTCGACGGTGATGATGCATTGCGTCCGAAAATCAGCGAGATAGATTTACAGAAATATCCTGAATTGACCGATTATATTGTAAAGCTCAACAAGATCAGAACAGAGCATTCTGCACTTGCTTACGGAAGTTATGAAAAGTGCGTTCTTTCCAATAAATATATGTGTTTTAAACGGCAATCGGAAGTCGAAAAAATTTATTGTGCGTTTAATATTTCGGATCAGCAAGTTATTGTGCGTGTAGAAGAAGCGGAAGTGGTTGATCTTCTTACGGGCGAGAAGAGAAATCTGAATGATATCTATCTTCCTCCTTTTTCGGTAAAGATCCTGAGGAAAAACGGATAAATAAGGTTTTTATTTTTGTTTAATGCAGGTCTTTGAGAATAAAGATAAAATAGTTAATGTTTTGTTAAATTTATTTCATTCGTTTTTCAAAAATTATTTATTGACAAAACACGCCTGTTGGAATATAATAAAAGAGAAATTTAGTTATTACTATAAATAATTTCTACCGTTGTAATAAATTAGTATTATAATGATTGAATAAGCATGACGCGATGTGACAAAAGGAGGGGGCTATGAGTTTTGTTGAATTCAGAAACGTAAGCAGATTTTATACGATGGGCAAAAACGTGATCAAAGCGGCAGACGGAGTAAATTTTACGATCGAGGAGGGAGAATTCTGCGTCGTAGTAGGTCCGAGCGGCGCGGGTAAAACCACGGTGCTCAATATGCTCGGAGGAATGGACACTGTTTCGGAAGGGGAAATCTATGTAGACGGAGTACAGATCAGTGCATTCAATGAAAAGCAGTTTACGGAATACCGCAGATATGACGTAGGATTTGTATTTCAGTTTTATAATTTGATCCAAAACTTGACTGCACTTGAAAATGTGGAGATCGCGTCTGAGATCTGTAAAAATCCGTTGGATGCAAAACAGACGTTGATAAAAGTCGGATTGGAAGAGCGGTTGAATAATTTTCCCGCACAATTATCGGGCGGAGAGCAACAGAGGGTTTCAATTGCCCGTGCGATTGCGAAAAATCCTAAACTTCTTCTCTGTGATGAACCGACAGGTGCGCTCGATTACGAAACGGGCAAAAATATTTTGAGACTGTTGCACAATGTATGCAGGGAGAATAAAAAAACGGTTATAGTTATTACACATAACCAGGCAATTACGCGTATGGCGGACAGAGTCATACACATTAAAAACGGAAAAGTTTCATCGGAGGAGAGAATAGAGAATCCCGAAGACGTAAGCGCAATAGAGTGGTAAAGAAGTTTGGCTGCAGTGTGCAACTTTATCAAAGTTCATAAATGCAAAAAGCTTGGCGGAGGTTTGGCATGAAGAAATTTACCAAAAATATCCTCAAAGAGTTTAAATACAGTTTCGGAAGATTTTTTGCGATCATGGCGATCGTCGCCGTTGGGGTCGGTTTTCTGATCGGGGTGATGCAGGCGACGCCTGACATGAAACGCTCCATGGATCATTATTACAGGGATAATTCCGCATACGATGCTTCGGTAAAAGCGACTTTAGGACTATCCGAAGATGATGTGGCGGCGATATCCGATCTGGAAAACGTAAAAAAAGTTACGCCTGTGATAACGAGCGATTGTATGGCGAGCATCGGCGACGGTACGTCTGTGGCGGTAAAACTTGTCGGAACAGATTTTTCTGAGGATGCGTTAAATCAGATTACGGTTTTGGAAGGAAGGCTTCCGCAAACGGCAAACGAGATCGTTGCGGAGCGTTCAAATAAATATTTTTCAAAGATAGAGATTGGTGAAAAGATCGCTATCAAAGAATACGGCTCTTACGGGGATATTTATGCGACGGAAGAGTTTGAAGTTGTGGGAATTGTTTCCACTCCCGACTATTATGGAAAAGAGAGTCGGGAAGTCACTAGTATCGGTGCCGGGTATCTGAGCGGTGTGTTTTATGTTTTACCCGAAGTTTATGACATGAACGGAGGTATTTTCCAAAGTTTATCGGCTTTGGGGGTAAAACCGTCTTATACAGATTGTTATATTCTCTTTGAGGAATCTGAGGAGTATCAGACTTTTACGGATGATTACAAAAACTATGTGCTTGACTCTCTCACTTCTGTTCGCGAGTTAGGAACGAAACGTAACAGTTCGCTTAACGAAACACTGGCTCCTTTTAATGTTCAGGCGGAGTGGTATCTGCTTGATAGGGCGAGTACAAACGTAAGTTACATCAGTTTTGCACTGAACGTTGAAAAAGTAGAAGACATAGCCGGAGTATTCCCTGTTTTCTTTATTGTTGTTGCGGCGCTGGTTGCGCTTACATCCATGACGAGAATGGTGGAAGAGGACCGTATGCAGATCGGCACCTTCAAAGCGCTTGGGTACGGCGGCGGAAAGATCATGTCCAAATACTTGCTGTATTGCTGTTTTGCTAGTTTTGTCGGCTGTGTCGGGGGAATACTTATCGGTTTCAGTTTGTTGCCGTCTATTTTCTGGCGTGCTTATGAAACTCTTTATTTTTTGCCGAAACTTTCGCTCTTGTTCAGTCCTTGGTTTGCTTTGGCGGTATTCGGGATCGCGCTTTTGGGTACGGCGTTGGTAACGGTCTATGCGTGCAGGTCTGCGGTCAAAGAAAAGCCGTCCGTACTCATGCAGCCCAAAGCCCCGAAACCCGGGAAACGCATTCTGTTGGAAAGAGTGGGCTTTTTCTGGAATATTCTGAAATTCAAATGGAAAGCGACGATCAGAAATATTTTCAGATATAAAAAGAATATGATTCTTACGATCATATCGGTCATGGGTTGTACGGCACTGATCCTAACAGGGTTTGGAATGAATGATTCGGTTCAAGCCGTTACTTCGATACAGTTTAAGGATATTGTGCATTACGATACAGTGATCGGATATTCAGGGGAACGGGAAGAAGGCGGAGCATTGGACACTTTCCTTGCGGATTCCGACTGGGTATCACTTTACAGTGAAAGCGGGAATCTGATTTTCGGGTCAGGTAAAAACCAGTCTTTTGAAAGTGTGGATCTGTTTCTTGTGGAAAATGAGTCTGAATTTTCTTCTTTCGTAACTTTACGTGAATACGGAAAAACTTCACAGATCAAAATATCTGATAAAGGGGTTTCCGAAGACAATTCGGTTCCGATCGTATTGACGGAAAATCTTGCCGTCGTTTATGATGTAAATGTGGGCGATACCGTTTTATATCGGTCAGGGGATCAAGAGATAACACTTAAAGTTTATAAGATATGTGAAAACTATACGGGCAGCTATGTCTATATGGGTAAAGACGCATATCAGTCGGTTACGGGAAAAACTGTCGAGGAAAACACGTACTTGGTAAAAGCAGGTGTAAAAAGCGGTGATATTTCCGAACTTGCGGAAAAACTTCTCGGTGACAAAAGCGTGACTTCCGTGGAGTTTACGCAGACGACGATTGATACGTTTAAGGGGCTGGATTCGACGATGGGCATGATCATAGCGGTACTTGTGATCAGTGCAGGCGCATTGGCAGCGATCGTTTTATACAACCTTACAAATATCAATATCGATGAGCGTCGTCGGGAAATCGCAACATTGCGCGTTTTGGGGTATAAAAAGAGTGAGGTCGCAGGTTATATTTACCGAGAAAGTGCTATTTTAACAGTGTTTGGTACATTGCTTGGATTGGTTTTAGGATTCTTCTTGCATATGTACATTGTTCGACGTGTAAACGGCGTGATGATGATGTTTGGAAGAACGATCAGCTGGATGAGTTATATTTGGTCTTTCCTGTTGACTCTTGCTTTTGCCGTAATTGTATATGCGTTTATGCTCATCAAATTGAACAAGATAAATATGGCTGAATCATTGAAATCAAACGAATAATGAAAAAAGTCAGGTTAAGATTATGGATAAAAAAAGTCTCAGAAGAGAATTGATGCACGAATTATGGCGCATGAATAAAATGCACCTGATCGTTACGTTGCAGGAATTTGTAGAAGGGGAAACGGCAACGCTTGCTTATCTGAACGACGTCGCACAGCCGAAAATTACTCCGTCTATGATCAGTGACAATCTCAGGATCAGCAGGGCCCGTGCGGCGAATATACTTCGATCGCTGAGAGGGAAAGGTTTTGTCCGCATGGATATTGCCGAAGACGACAGAAGAAAAATGTATGTGTTTATCACGGATAAGGGAAAAAAGCATCTTTCGGATAAACAGCAATTTCTGACAGATTACTTTGACCTGTATGTGGAAGTACTGGGTGAAGAGGATACCAAAGAACTGATCCGTCTGATCAGAAAAACGGCGGATAACGAGCGGTTGCTTACGGATGAAAGTAAAGGAGAAGTCGAATGATAGAAAACGAATCAGGGGAAGATTATCTGGAAGCGATCTTGCGCCTTTCCTCAAAAAAGCCCGATGTTCATTCGGTGGAAATATCCAGAGAGTTGGGTGTATCAAAGCCCGCGGTTACAAAGGCGGTGCGGCTTCTCACGCAAAAAGGCTATGTGAAAGTAGAAAAAAATCATATTTTTCTTACCGAAGAAGGAAAAGCGTACGCGGAGGCTGTTTACGAGCGGCATTTAACACTTACTTCGTTTTTGAAAAAACTCGGAGTGACTTCAAATACGGCAGAGAGTGATGCGTGCCGTATAGAGCACATACTGAGCGATGAAACCTTTGAAGCAGTAAAGCGTTTTGTTGAAAAATGATCTGAAAACCGAGTAATTCTTTAAAAAATATTTTGTTGACTGTATCGGGAAAAAAACAAGCCTTTTAAGCACATAGTACAAGCAGAAAAAAACATAGACTAAACTATCTAAAAAACAGAAGGGGTAGTAGAGTCTATGTTTTTTGATTTTCTGTACGCGATACTCGGCAAGATTATGTTTTTTACGTCGGCGATCGGCGGAAAAGGATCTTTTCCCAAACCGCTCAGTCCGGAAGAAGAGGCGAGATGTCTGAAATTGGCGGCGGCGGGCGATAAAGAAGCAAAAGATAAGCTTGTGCGGCATAATATGCGGTTGGTTGCGCACATTGTAAAAAAATACAGCGGCGCAGCAGAAACAGATGATCTGATCTCGGTTGGGAGCATTGGGCTGATCAAGGCGATCAATACATACCGTCAGGGGAAAGGCACTCAGCTTGCAACTTATACGGCGAGGTGCATTGAAAACGAAATTTTAATGTTGATCCGTGCCAATAAAAAGCATAAATCAAACGTGTATTTGTTTGATCCCGTAGGGGTAGATAAAGAAGGCAATGAACTTACCCTTATGGATTTACTTTTTGAAAAAGAAGACGGTGTGTTTCAGGAAGTGGAATCGGGACTTGTTAAAGAGCGGGTGATGAAAATACTTCGAGAATGCCTAAGTGATAGGGAATACACAGTACTATGTCTGAGATACGGACTAAAAGGCGGCGCTCCGATGCCGCAAAGAGAAGTTGCAGTATTTTTAAAAATATCGCGTTCTTATGTATCGCGCATTGAAAAGCGCGCAATAGAACGAGTAAAAGCCAAAATAGAAAAAAATGAGTTTTTCGGTTGAAAAAAGTCGTTGGAATGAATATTAGGAAAGAGGGATAAAGGCTCGTTATAATCTTTTTTAGAAAAACTGTTTACAGTAATTATTCGGCGTGATATAATAAAAGAGGAAAAAATACCGAAGCACAGGCTACGGTCAAGGAGAAATCAAAAAAATGAACTGTTCCTGTTGCGGAAAAGGAAACGGAAAGCATACGGTAACGCGAGAGGGAAAAGATCTTATACTTTGTGATTCGTGCTATGAAAGGCTGATGAGTGCGGCTGCTTTTGTAGAGGAAGGTGTTATCTGCCCCGAATGCGGATATACATACGAAGAATATGAGGAGAGCGGATTACTCGGTTGTGCCGGGTGCTATAAAGCATTTCGAGAGCGGTTACTGCCCGTTATCAAGAAGATGCAGGGCAAAACAGAGCATATAGGCAAAACCCCCGAACAAGACAGTACCGTTTTGGAATTATATGAGGAAAGAGAACGGTTGCGCTCTGAATTAGAGCTTGCTTTACGAGAGAAGAGAATGAAGGACGCAGAGCGGCTCAATCGGGACATACGCGATATCAGTAAAGCGATCGATGACCGTCAGTTCGGAGGCTCGGATGATTAACAATATCGACAGTACAGTTATATCTACCCGTATCCGTCTGGCGAGAAATATTGAAGGATATAATTTCCCTAATAAACTGAGTGTTTCGGATGCGCAAACAGTGATCAGACTTGTTGACAATGCGGCGAGCGAGATCGGATCTTATAAGCTTTATCGGATGGAGGAGATCGGAAGAGAGGTTGCGCTTTCTTTGCGAGACGATCATCTGATCAGTGAAGCGCTTGTCAGAAGGAAAGAGAGCGGTGCCGCCTTGATCGATGAAGGTTACGGCTATAATGAACAGGGAGGAAAAACTTCGGTGATGATCAATGAAGAAGATCATCTTCGGGAGCAGTATATCGTTCGCGGACTCAATCTTCACAGAGCTTATCGTAAGCTTTCTATGCTGGATGACAGGCTTTCCGCATCTTTGCGTTTTGCTTATGATCCCAAATTAGGGTATCTTACGGCGTGCCCGAGCAATTTGGGAACGGGATTGCGGGCATCGGTAATGATGTTTCTGCCCGGGCTTACCAAGAGAAAGAAAATGCAAAGACTGATTGCGGAAGTATCAGGACTCGGGCATACAGTGCGTGGCGTTTATGGGGAAGGCAGCGAAGCGGAAGGTTATATGTATCAGGTCAGCAATGAAGTTACGCTTGGTGTGGACGAAGAGTATATATTAGACGAAGTACAAAAAACCGTTCTTGAAATTGTAAATCTGGAAGCACATGCGAGAAAGAGTCTGGTATCTGACGACGAGGTCGGCGTAAAAGATAAAAGCCGACGTGCTTTGGGAATTTTATCCTATTGTGAGAGGATTTCGTATACGGAATTTCTCCAACTTGCCTCAGAGGTAAAACTCGGTGTGGCGTTGGGGTTTTTGGATATAAAAGATATAACTCGGTTGGATGATCTTATTTCGGCATTGCGTGACGCGAACCTTGATTTACTTGCGGACGGAGCTACTGCAAACGAACGGGATGAATTGCGCGCGGAAAAGTGCCGCAAATTCATCCATACACAAATTTGGTGATTAATTAAAAGCGAGCGTCGAAGTGGCGCAATAAAAATACATTCAGAAAAAAGAATCAGGCAGGCAAAGCGGAGCAAAAAATGAATTATTTTGACAGATTTTCGATGAATTTACAAAAAGCGATCAAATTATCGGCAGACGCGGCAAAAAAATACGGTAGTGAGTATATTGGCAGTGAACATATTGTATGCGGCATTCTGAATGTTCCCGAATGTACGGCTGCAAAGATACTCAAAGCTGTAGGCGTTTCGGCTCAGAAGTATACTTCGGAATTTGTTCGTACATTAAATAAGAGTGTGAAACTCAGCGGTTTTACGCCCAGAACAAAAAATATGTTTGAAAAGGCTTGCGAACTTGCAATTAATTATGAAGGGACGGGAGCCGTGGTCGGCAGTGAATATATGCTGCTTGCGATCGTTTCAGACGAGGGATCGTTTGCTGTAAGGCTTTTGAGAATGCTTGGCACGGACATAGA
The DNA here is from genome assembly GCA_949287815.1 of uncultured Bacillota bacterium. Classification (GTDB taxonomy): domain Bacteria; phylum Bacillota; class Clostridia; order Christensenellales; family Borkfalkiaceae; genus Borkfalkia. The sequence goes on from CASEHS010000005.1 coordinate 46,362, forward strand.
AGAGCTTATTGTTTTGCTCGAACGAGAAATAGGTGATCCGTTTGCCTATGAAGAAGAGCAGGAACAAGAACAATATCCTAAGTTTATGAAACAGGAGCAACATGAAGCTCCGCCGCAGCAGTCAGCACAGGGGAAAAGCCAGTCGGCCATACAGGGGATACGTTACGGGGCAGATCTCACGCAAAAGGCGCGCGAGGGTAAAACGGATCCCGTTATAGGCAGGAAAAAAGAAATAGATAAAATCATACAGGTTTTATCACGGAGGACGAAAAATAATCCTGTACTGATAGGAGAGCCTGGCGTCGGAAAAAGCGCGGTGGTAGAAGGTTTGGCGCAGGCGATCGTAAAAGGAGAAGTTCCTGATTTATTATTGAATAAAACGGTATTTTCTCTCGATCTTACAGGCATGATCGCGGGCGCAAAATATCGAGGTGATTTTGAAGAACGTCTTAAAGAAGTCATCGAAGCTGTACAGAAAAACGGTAATGTGATCTTGTTTATAGATGAGATCCATAATATTGTAGGAGCGGGTTCGACGGCTGAAAACGGTATGGATGCCGCAAACATTTTAAAGCCTATGCTCGCGCGCGGAGAGTTGCAAACGATCGGCGCAACGACGATCGACGAATACAGAAAGTATATAGAAAAAGATCCTGCACTGGAAAGGCGTTTTACGCCCGTGAACGTGGAACAGCCGAGTGTGGAAGAAACGATAGAAATTTTAAGAGGCTTGCGCGATAAGTATGAAGCGCATCATAAAGTGGGAATAACTGATGAGGCGATCGTAGCAGCTGCGAGTCTTTCGGACAGGTATATAACTGACCGCTTTTTGCCGGATAAGGCAATCGATCTTATAGATGAAGCAGCGAGCCGAGCAAGGCTTGACAGTTATAACGGACCTGCAGGACTGAAAGAAAAGGAAGGCGAGATTGAGCGTTTAAACGCCGAGAAAGCGAAAGCTGCTAGGCGGGACGATTTCGGTGCGGCACAGCAGATCCTTGATAAAATACGAGAAAAGGAACAGGAGATTGCAAGGATTCGCGAGGACTGGGAAAAGAACCGCGGAGAAAACCGAGTCAGCATCGGTTCGGAAGAGGTTGCAAAGATCGTTAGCAGCTGGACGGGGATTCCTGTGGTAAAGCTGACCGAAGAGGAAAGCCGTAAACTTATGCATCTTGAAGAAGAGCTTCATAAACGCGTTATCGGTCAGAGTGAGGCGGTCGATGCCGTATCCAAAGCGATACGAAGAGCCAGAGCAGGTTTGAAAGATCCGAATAAGCCCATTGGTTCATTTATTTTTGTCGGACCTACTGGTGTAGGTAAGACGGAGCTTTCCAAAGCCTTGGCGGAAGCAATGTTCGGGGATGAGAGATTGCTCATTCGCCTGGATATGAGCGAATTTATGGAGAAACACGCGGTGAGCAAGATCATCGGTGCGCCTCCCGGATATGTCGGATTTGATGAAACAGGAGGACAACTTACCGAAAAAATCAGAAGAAAACCTTATTCGGTAGTTTTGTTTGATGAAATAGAAAAGGCGCATCCGGATGTATTTAATGTTCTGTTGCAAATTTTAGACGACGGTCGACTTACTGACAGTAAAGGCAGGGTGATCAGTTTCAAAAACACGGTGATCATAATGACTTCCAATATAGGCGCAGAAAAAGCACGCTCCATGCGCCGATTGGGGTTCGATTCAGGTGAAGTCGATTCGGAATATGACAAAATGAAAGATGTCATAAGCGAAGAACTGAAAGCGGCATTTAAACCGGAGTTTCTCAACAGGATAGATGAGATAATTATTTTCCATAAATTGTCCAGAGAAGATGCCGGGCAAGTATGCGATCTCTTTTTAAGGCTTCTTTCCGATCGTCTGTTAAAAAGGGATATTCAGCTGACAGTATCGCCGGCTGCGCGTGAAAAGCTTCTTGAAGAAGGATACGACGAAGTTTACGGAGCGCGTCCGCTTCGCAGGGTGATACAGCGGCGCATTGAGGATGCTCTCAGTGAAAAAATACTGGAAGGTGAGGTGTCTCCCGGTCAAAAAATTATTGCAGATGTTGTCGGAGGGAAAATAGTATTTCGCGCAGTAAAATAGTACAGGATAATAATTCCGCCGAAGGCAACGGAAGCGGATTAAAATAAACAGCGGAGGTATTTTATGCGAGTTGAAATTATCGGGAAGAACTATAAGGCGAGCGAAAAACTTGTCGGGATTGTAGAGAAAAAGATCGGCAGATTAGACAAGTATTTCGATGAGGATTCTGTGTGTACCGTTTACCTCAAACAGGAAAGTAAATTCTGCAAAACAGAAGTTACGATTCTTTATAAAGGCAATATGATCCGTGCCGAAGTTACAGGTGAGAATTTTTATGACAGCATAGATGAGGTGCTTCCTAAAATTGAGAATCAGATTTACCGCCACAAAACAAAACTGGAAAGCAAGCTGAAAAAGGATGCTTTTTTAGAAAAAAGGCTGTATTTGCAGGAAGCAGATGTGCCGCTCGGCAAACTGGTAAAAACAAAGACGTTTGTACTCGAACCGATGACTACGGAAGAAGCAATAGATCAGCTCGATCTGTTAGGTCACACATTCTATATTTTTCAGGATGCGGAAACGGGAGAAGTTCGGGTGGTATATCTTAGGGACAGCGGCGATGTGGGGCTTATCATTCCCAAGAAAGCGAGATAAAAATTATAAGCTGATTAAAAGCAGTTGAATAAAGAACGCGGGTGCAGAAGCACCCGCGTTTGCATTTATCGCAAATTCATTTTTTTCGGGAAAAAGCATAAAATAACAGTATGGTTTATTTTTCCGATGTGGTTGAAAATGTAAAAAATGCGTATGGGTATCTCACCTCAAAAAAATACACGACCCTTGCGGGGACAATGGCTTTTTTTCTCGTTACTTCGATCGTACCGTTTATTTTCTGGCTTACATTGATTTTCGGAAAACTGAATATCAATTATGAACAGCTTTTTGATCTCGAAATTTTTTCTGGGATCAGAGATATACTATTTTATTTGAGAGACGCGGCAGAAAGTGCTACGGTCGGAGCGTCAGTGATTTTGATCGCCACAACATTGTATTCTTCAACAAACTTATTTTATCATATGCGAAGGAGCGGTGAGATCATTTACGAATATAAGAGAAAAAAGGGCGGGATACTTCTTCGGATCTCGGCACTGGTACTTTTATTTATCGTAATGATCATTTTTCTTACAGGCGCTGTGATATTTTTATTGGGCGATGCACTTTTAAAGCGTGCGTTTCCATCTTTTTTTGCACAGCTAGGTTTATATGCATTGGTGGGCGCGTTGGCTTTTGTTTTTATACTTCTTTTAAATCTTTATATCTGTCCGTATAGAATGCGTGCGGGAAATGTTATATGGGGGAGTCTTTTAACGCTTTTGCTCGGCGGAATAGTTTCTTTCGGCTTTACCTTGTATATGAAACTCGGGAACATTGAGCGCTTGTATGGAGCAGTGACATTGGTTATCGTCTTTCTTCTTTGGCTGTACGCTTTGATGATTTGCTTTGTGGTCGGAGTTATTGTGAACTGTTATTTATCTGAAAAGGATAAGAAAATAAGACTGCGTCATAAAAAATTCTGACATTTATTCAAAATGATTGCAACATTTTTCCGAATAATGTATAATAAGAGAAAAAATACAGAAAAATTTGTATAAAACTCCAATTTTAATTTTATGCTTATCGGGGAGATAATAACATGTACAAATTATTTTGCGATTCAAATTGTGAAATTTGGCATGATGAAGCAAAAGCATTACAGTTGAATGTTATCCGTATGCCTTATGTGCTGGACGGTGAAGAATATTACTATGACTTAGGAGAGAAGACTGATTTCGCTCATTTTTATAAGAGAATGAGAGAAGGTGCGGTGCCTAAAACTTCTGCGATCAACGAGCAGAACTATACCGATTATTTTGAGCCCGTTCTGGCAGCTGGCGAAGATATTTTCTATATCACTTTTTCCCATAAACTTTCGGCGACCTTTGAAAGCATGAACAGGGCGATTGCGGCGTTGAAAGAAAAATATCCCGATCGTGAAATCAGAACATTTGACACAAAGTCGATCAGTTTAGGCGCAGGATTTCAGGTTCGCTATGCCGCGGAGAAATATTTAAAAGGTGCTTCGATTGACGAGCTCGAAGCATACCTGACCGAACTGAGTGCACATACGGTTGTATACTTTGTAGTGGATGATCTTGTTTATCTGAAACGTGGGGGCCGTATTTCTGCTTTGACGGCAACATTCGGAACATTGCTTGGTATCAAGCCTTTGATATCTATCATGCCCGACGGTTCATTGAAGAGCGTAGGAAAAATCAAAGGAGCAAAACGGGTTGTATCGGAATTCATACGTCTTATGAAAGAGCATAATTGCGATACGCAAAATTATAGGGTAGAAGTTTTGCAGGCTGATTGTCCCGAAACAGGCGATGCTCTTGTTTCGGCGCTCAAAGAAGAGTTCGGTGAAAACATTAAAGTGAACTGCCAGATCGTAGGGCCTGTAATTGCTTCCCACTGCGGTCCCGGAACTCTCGGGGTGATTTTCTACGGCGACAAAGAAATTTAAAACCTGTTTCAGTGAATAAAATATGACCTTAAAAAAATGGATTGCATCCGTCATTGCTTTTTTGTTGGTACTGTTTCCGATCGTGGGGTGTACACAACAGAAAGGCGGTGACGGTAACTCTTATTTTGTACAATTTCAGATCGATCATCAGACGTTTTATATCGATGGGCAAAAAATTTCCTTTCAGGCTTATGAAGAACTGCTCGACGAGGCGGGAAGTATTGTTCAGAACATTGAAAGCGCATTATCGGTGGAAATTGAAAGCAGCGATGTGAGTAAAGTCAACAACGCAAAAGCAGGGCAAAGCGTCGGCGTCAGGAAAGAAACGGCTGAACTTTTACAGCTCTGCAAGAACTATTTTGAAATCACAGGCGGTAAATTTACTCCAGCTTTATATCCTTTAACTAAACTTTGGAAATTTTCGCCGGAAAATGCCGGGTTTTATCAGCAGAGCAGGCCTGAGCCTTCCGAATCTGAAATTTTAAATGCTCTTCTTGTGTCTGATTTTTCGGAATATGAAATAGAGGGAAATTTTGTAAAGAAGCCGTATTCCGATTCTATGCTGGATTTTGGCGGTGTCGCGAAAGGCTATATGGTCGATTGTATTCTTGACAGGCTGAACGAGCTGTATTCAGGCAGGGAAATGGATGCGGTTATTTCTGTGATGTCAAATATGGCATTGGTAGGTCAATCGCGCGCTTCGGGTGAACCGAGAGGGTATAATATCGGAATTACCAATCCGCGTGCACTGATCCCTGCGGATAATGGGATATACAACGATCCCGCGCTTTATATGGTTGGACTTTCGGATATGTCTGTGACAACCAGTGCGGATAATTACCGTTTCTATGTAAACGGCGGTAAGATATATTCTCACATTATTGACAGTCAGACGGGGAAGCCCGCGGATACGGGAATAATCAGCGTAACTGTTTGCGTTCCTCTGTCGGTAAAAAATTCGGGAGCATTTGCTGATGCTTTGTCTACATCCGGTTTTTGTATGAATTTGCGTGACTCTCTTTCATTTTTTGAGAGAATGCATAAACAGTATGGGGTAGGAGCAGTAATTATTACTTCCGATTTTAAGTATTATTCTATCGGGCTCAACGTTATGAGTGCGAAAGAATTTGCACGCTATTCCAATGCGAATTACGGCACTGATTTTGATGAAACCAAATATGCCGAAGTATTTGAGAGAGGCTCGATTGAGGATGCGCCCGAAACAGTAGAAGCTTGTGAAAAAGAATTGCAGTATATAGATCGTTGCGAAGAGATATTGAACGGATGAACAGAACAGAAAAATTAAAGGAAATAAAAAAACAGAAATATTTTCGGATCGAAGATCTGTTTGTTTATGCGGTTCTGCTTGTTTTGATCGCGGCTTTTACGGTTTATGCTGTTTATAACCGACCTGAAAAAGGGAATGCCTTTGAGGTTTACTATAAAAACAGTAAGATATTTGCGGCAACGCTGAGTGAAGATGCGGAATTTCTCTTTTATATCAGCGGGGGTAAGGGATACTGTAAAAGACTATATTATTCCGAAGATTTAACGAAGTATGAGGATTATAATCTGCTGGAAGTGTCCGAAGGGAAAATAAGTGTACAAAAATCAGATTGTGCGACTAAACAGTGTATATTTATGGGAGAAAGGAACAGCGGACGCATTGATTGCAGGGCTCATTATATGTATATAAAATTTGTCGGGGTTTTGGAGGGCGACGCATGAGATTTTCAGCAAAGCGTATAGCCGCTCTGGCAGTTTTGCTTGCTTTGGCAAGTATTATATTTTTGGTAGAATCTTTGTTACCGCCTCTTTTGCCGATTGCACCGTATGTGAAGCTCGGCTTGGCAAATGCCATAGTGTTGTTTGTTATTGCGGTTTTCGGGGTTCGTGATGCGTTTATAGTCGTTATAGCAAAAAATCTTCTGACGCTTCTTATTCTTGGACAAACATACGCATTTATTTTTAATCTAGCGGGCAGTTTAAGCGCTTGTCTTATAATGACGGCATTGTATACAGTATTTTATCCGCGCATAAGTCTGATCGCGATTAGTGTGGCAGGGGCAGTACTCAGCAATATTGCCAGAACTGCTGTTGCGGTTGCGATAATGGATGCGAAGTCTTTATATGTACAATTACCGGCTGTCAGTATATTTGGCGTATTTGCGGGGATAGTTGTCGGTGTTTTGACGATATTATTGATAAAATATCTTCCCGAAAGATTGACGAATCCGCAGAATAAAGATTGACAAAGAAATCGGAATATAGTAAAATAAATAAGATCCGTGCAGAGATGGCGGAGTGGTCGAACGCGCACGACTCGAAATCGTGTGTGCTCCCATAAGAGCACCAAGGGTTCAAATCCCTTTCTCTGCGCCAAAACATTAAAACAGCCGTATTCAGGATAAAATGCCTTGAATATGGCTGTTTTTTTATAATCATTATTCTGTATTATTGTGGGTTTTTGTGTGTTTTGTTACTAAATTTGTTACTAATTAATTTTATATCAATGAAATGATTACTTTTTTATCTGATTCATATAAATGACCATATGTTTTGGTGACCTGCTCAACTGTATCACCAATTAAATCTGCTACCACCATTAGATTCGCTCCAAGGTGTATTAACATAGAAACAAACGAATGTCGCAGATCGTGTATACGAATAGGGGAAACGCCTGCTTTATCGCAATAAAAACGGAATGCGCGCCTAAGAGTGTTGTCTGCTAAAGGCTTTTCTCCTCCAAAAAAATATGGCTTTGATCCTGAATAATTTTTAAGTTCGTTTACTACTTTTTTACAAACTGGTATGTTTTGAGATTTATCTGCTTTTGTTGAAGTGATTTCAAACGATGCGCCGTTAAATGTTTTACGGGTTAAAGATTTATCAAAAGTAATACTGTCAGTTTTTATATCATCAGGAGATAAAGCAAAAATTTCACCTTTTCGTCTGCCGGTATAAAATAAAAGAGTAAAAAATGCGTGGTACATTGGATTGTCAACAACGTTTATAAATTTTTCAAAATCCGTTTGTGTCCATATTTGCATTTTTGTTTTTTGTATACGTCGTTTGGGTTCTTCGGCGTGTTATTGATAGGTCATATAATAGCCGACGCCGTAGGCGTGATAGTATGCGCAATCACGAGTCAAAACTAAAAATTGACAAAGACAACTGAATATGGTATACTTTATCCGACTTTAACCGCAAAAAGGAGAAGAGGATGGATAAAGAAAACAAGGAAAATCCGATGCGGGAAATACGGCGGCGTTACGAAGAGCGTCACAAGGAAGAACGGAAGAAATCGAGTAAACAATTCAATACGAGATTATCGACGGGAGTTTGTGACGAGATAAATGCTTTTTTGGAAGAAAACGAACTGACGAAAGTGCAGTTGGTACTGGAAGGATACCGAAGTTTGAAAAAGCAGCTGGAAGAACAAAAGAAATAACGGATAACACCATTTCATGGGAACGCATTGAGCTTATCTTTGCGTTCCTTTTATTTTATTATAAAACTGAATATAAAAATCTATGCCTGATGGCATAGTTACAAATATTAGAACATCGGAGGATGAATCGTAGGAGTAATTATGCCGAATGCGATTCATCTTTGAAAAGGAGGAATCGTTGAATTTAATGTCTGAAAAAGAGATGGCAAGAAATTTAAAAAAACATGAGTTTTCTATGCTGTCGGATAAAGTGAATGTGGAGGAGATAATTGCCAAAGAAACAGAAAGGTTATCAAAACAATTCTGTAAAACGTTTTTAGATTATTGCAATTTGCATAAATTTTCTTCGTTAAATGTTACATATTGCAAATTTATTTGTATTGACAAATCAAAGAAAATTTAGTATTGTATATAGGAGTTAACAAGGGGTGTGGCAATGGAAGATAACGACAGGTTTAGGATACCATTCGACAAACGATTGCCTTGCAACGGAAAGGAAATTTTTTCAATATACTAAGACGGCGTTTTATCTACTTGTTTGTTATCGCACCGAGATTGTTGCTCTTTGTACCGAAATTTACGATACGTTACACAATATTTGTTGTTGGATTGTGGTTGCCGTACCAATTGTATTGTTTGGTTGAACATTGTACGTTATCGATAAATTGGATAAATTTATCAATAAGAAGTACTAGCTTGAAATATATAATAAAGGTGTTTACGTTGACGGGACTTCAAGCATGGGAGATACGGAGGAATAAATGGAAACAAAATACGAATATATAAAAGATTTTCAAAAGCTCGGGTTGGGATTGTTTGTGCATTTCGGATTATACAGCATTGTCGGTAAAGGCGAGTGGTACAGTTATAATTTACATGACGAAGCAAAACAGCAATACGAACAGACTGTGCAAAAGTTTGTTGTAGATGAAAATTGGGCGCAAAAACTTGTAGCAACGGCAAAAGCAATGGGTGCGAGGTATATTACACTGACAACGCGTCATCATGACGGTTTTAGTCTTTTTGATACTTGCGGTTTGTCGAACTTCGATTCTCCTCATTCCGCAAATAAACGCGATCTCGTTGCGGAGTTTGTAAGGGCTTGTAACGCCGAAGGTATCGTGCCGTTTTTCTATCATACGCTTATCGATTGGCACAATACCGACTATAAAAATGTGTTTGCCGCATATATTGACTATCTTGTCGCAAGCATTGAGTTATTGTGCAAAAACTATGGAAGAATAGGAGGCTTTTGGTTTGACGGATTTTGGGATAAACCCGACGCCGATTGGCAATTTGACCGTTTGTACGGAACGATTCGCAAGTATCAGCCTACAGCGATGATAATCAACAATACGGGATTAAACGCACTCGGTCAAGTGTCACACAAAGAAATCGACAGCGTAACTTTTGAGCGTGGTAAACCGTGTTTTGTCGACTGCTCGGACAAGCCGCGTGCCGGCGAAATGTGTGAGGGACTGACTGATCACTGGGGGTGCGCAGAACGAGATATCTGCGTTAAGTCGACAAAGCAGATTGTTGAAATCTACGTGGATTGTCGCAAATTCGGCTGCAATTTGTTGATTAATACAGGATTGCAAGGCGACGGTACGGTTTCGTCTCTCGAAGAAAGTATATTGGTAAATATTGGAAAATGGATTGGATACACGGGGAAATTCCTATATAATGCCACTCCTGCGGAATTTACTGTCGACGGAGCAGATGTGTTTGTCGACGGTAACGATTGTTACGTTGTTATAAAAGACGTCCCTATGGAATCCAATGCAAATGTTACCCGTATCGGAAACGATAAGCGAACGGTAAGTCTGAATACGAATCAAAGGATAAGTCATGTCGAATGGTTGGATAACGGAAAAGAAGCGGAATACGACGGCAACTCGATTGTGGTTGCTCCGTTCGATTACGGTACAAGTCTCGGCTGCCGTGTAGCAAAGGTGGGGTTAGTTAAATGAAGATTGCATTTTTAGGAGACAGTATAACTTATGGCGGTTGTGCGACAAAACCGGAATACACTTACACGTACAGAGTTGGTAAGGCACTTGGTTGCGATGTCGACGTGTATGGAGTTATCGGTACAAGATTAGCCAAACAAACGGTTCCGTCTGCTACGCCGTCGTTCGACGAAGATTTTTTGACTCGCGCCGAAAAAATGGCAAACGCCGACTTCGTTTTTGTTTTCGGAGGTACAAACGATTACGGACACGGAGATGCCGAACTCGGCAGCATTGACACTACCGACAGTTACACCTTTTGCGGTGCGGTGCGCAATCTCGCAAACTACCTCGCCGAGCGTTACGGAAAACGGAATTTATGCTTTATCTTGCCGTTGTGGCGTTACGACGAAGACAATCCCCACGGAGAAGACGGTGCACAGCCGAAATTGCGTCCTTCGTTGAAAGAATATATTAAAAGCGAAATTGCGGTTTTGGATAGCATGGGGGTAAAATACCTTAATTTGCGAGATGTATTCCCCGCGCCAACGACAAATACTCCGAGTGATTACTATGTAGATGGCTTACATCCGACGGATAAAGGACACGAATTGCTTGCAGATTGCATTGTAAAATGCCTTGTCGACAACAAAATAGCGTAGTTTGCAAAGGATGAAAACGGTGGAATATGAAACTTACGAAATATAGCGGTAACCCTATACTAAAACCAAACTTAGACAACGCTTGGGAAGAGCGTTGCGTACTTAATCCTGCGGTGGTGTATGACGAAGCGAGAAACAAGTTTATTATGCTTTATCGTGCGGCGGGTAACGACGTGCGCCATCAAATCAAACTCGGTCTTGCCGAAAGCGATGACGGCGTGCATTTTACACGAATGTCCGATCAGGCTGTGTTTGAAGGTAGTCACGAAGAACCGGACGGCGGTTGCGTGGAAGACCCTCGCCTTGTAAAGATCGGCGATATATATTATCTTACTTATGCGGCTCGCGCCTATGCTCCCGGGCGGTATTGGTTAGAGCCTTATGTCGAGGGCGTGACCAAAGCGCCGAGATACCTTGACGAAACCGATTTGCTCGGCGACGAAGTGCCGTACTTTGCAAAGGAAAACATCACGGTAAGTTACCTTGCGGCAACCAAAGACTTTCGCGTATACAAAAAATTCGGTCGTATTACCGAAGCTAACGTGGACGACCGCGACGTGTATTTGTTCCCCGAAAAGGTGGGTGGCAAGTACGTCATGATTTCCCGTCCCAAGTTCAAAAGCGCAGGCGTATCTATGCCGTCGATATGGATTTCATTCGGCGACGATTTGATAGAATACGGCAAGAGGCAACTACTTATGACCGGCGAGCAATGGTGGGAAACGCAACGCATCGGTGGCGGCACACCGCCTATCAAAACCGAGAAAGGGTGGTTTATGTTGTATCACGGCGTTGACGACAAGGGCGTTTATCGTGTGGGTGCGGTGCTGCTTGATTTAGACAACCCTGCCAAAATCGTGGCGCGTACCAAAGATTACATCATGCAACCAGATCAAGATTTTGAATTGCAAGGTATCTACGAAGGTTGTGTATTCCCTACGGGTGCAGTTGTTAAGGGTGGTGTGTTGTACGTTTACTACGGTTGTGCCGACATGTATATTGGACTTGCGACATGTGATTTTGTCGCTTTGATTAACTACTTGTACACCGAGTGTAAACTGTAAAATGCAAGTGAAAAATCAATACGTATATTAAATTTATTTACTAGTCACTATTAAATTTACGTGCCAACTACAATATTTGACAAAAAATGGGATTATTTTGCCGCAGAGCGGTAAGTAATCCCATTTGTGTTTTTGCTTGAAACGACAGTGGTCGGTCAACAGGTTTTGCGAAAATGCCCTGGTGTAGAGCCGTAAGCATTTTTGAAATAGGTGTTGAAAGAGGCAAGATTTGTAAAACCAACAAATTCGGCGATGTCAATCACTTTCATGTCGGTGGTCATAAGTAAGTTTTGCGCGTAACGCAACTTGTAGTTGACTAAGAATTTGTGCGGAGTTGTTCCGAATTTTTCATTGAACAGTCGTGTAAGTTGCATGCGGCTGTAATGGAGCAGGGTACTGAGATCGGTAACCGAGTAGTGCAAAAATTCCGTCTTTATCATTGCCTTGTTTAGCGTTTGTACCCACTGCGGTTGTTCGTTCAATCGTCCGTAGTCGATGAACCCAACGCTTTTGCGGTACAAAAACTGCATTACTATCATTACCGCGCCGCAAAGTAGCCCATTGTACTCCTTGTAAGCGTCTTCGGGTAAAAGCAGCACTTGGTGGATTATCTCTTCCACTTGTGTTGTCAACTCGGTGGGGAAAGTTTGTTTACGCGACATTTTTTGTAGTGTGGCGAAGAAATTGTCGGAGAACATGTCGGCAAGGCGCTTTATCGCTGACTCTCGGGCTATGATATTGATATATCGTATTTTGCCCGAACCGACTTTTTTCAAATAGTGGGTATCTTCCGTGATGGAAAAGAACATTTGCCCTGCCGTTACGGGAGTTTTTTGTCCGTTAAGTACGTTGTTCAGTTTACCTTCAGTAAGTAACGTAAACTCCCAGTAGTCGTCGTGCCCATGTGTAGTCGTGTAGTCAAATGTGTTAATGTGGTAGGAAAAGTCGATTTTGGAGATAAATTTCTCTATTCGTTTGTTTGTGATATTGTCGTTGGTAAATTTGTAATTGATCATGCTCACATTATACCCGTTTGTTTGATGGTTGTCAACATTTGATGTTTAATTTTCGCTTTATTTTTCAGAAAAAATGTTTGAAATGTTACAAATTGCCAATTATTTGTAAAATGTTGTGGCAAATTCGTATAGAATGACGGACTCGACGTGTGATAAAATTTTTACGGTAGGACGATTATGTGTCGTACAAAAAGGACAAATATTGTTTCTACATATGAAGAGTGTATAAATTAGGAAGAGTGTATAAATATGGAACTTAATTTTAAGCGATATGCGTGCAATCCGATACTTAAACCAAATCCGCAAAATCAATGGGAAAACTTGTGCGTGCTTAATCCTGCGGTTGTGTTTGATAAGGATGCAAACAAGTTTGTAATGGTGTACCGTGCCGGCGGCGACGAAATAAAACATCATATTAGGTTAGGGTTGGCAACCAGCGACGACGGATTTAACTTTGTTCGTTATGCTGACAATCCTGTATTCGATGTGGATGAAAACGACGCCGACGGCGGTTGCGTGGAAGACCCTCGTATTGTAAACATCGACGGTATTTACTATATGACCTACGCTTCTCGCGCATATGCCCCGGGACGTTACTGGTTGCAGCTCGAACAAAAACGCAAGGAAACAAGCGCATGGCTACGTCCACATGCGGACACAGAACCGTGGTTTTTGCGTACAAACGAAACCATTACATACCTTGCCGCCACAAAAGATTTCGTCAGTTACAAGCGGCTCGGGCGCATTACTGACGCAAGGGAAGACGATCGTGACGTAGTATTGTTTCCTCGCAAAATTAACGGAAAGTTTTACCGCATATCTCGCCCCGTGTTAGGAGGAGATCGCTCTATGTGGATTTCGTCAAGCGACGACTTGATGGAATGGCCGACGCGTACAAAACTGTATTCGGGTAAAGAACCTTGGGAAAACAGTCGTTTGGGTGCGGGCTGTCCCCCAATTGAAACCGATGACGGTTGGTTGTTGATATACCACGGCGTAAACGAAACAGACAGGTACTACCGTATGGGACTTATGATGTTGGACAAGGACGACCCATCTAAAATTGTTGCTCGTAGTAAAAACTTCGTTTTAGAGCCGACAACGGACTACGAAAAAGACGGTTTGTATACGGGTTGCGTGTTTCCGACGGGCGCTGTTGTCAAAGACGGTATTTTGTACGTTTACTACGGTTGCGCCGACAAGTATGTCGCGGTGGTGACTGAAAAATTGCAAAACGTATTGGATTACATGAAACTTCCGCAAAATAAGTGTGAATAGATAAAGGAGTTACCGCAATGAAAAACATGGTAAAAATCATTTCTTTGTTGTTGTGTCTTATGATGGCTTTTGGCTTTGCCGTAGGATGCCGTCGCGACAACAGCGATGACCAAAAGGTGAACAAAAGCAAAACGCAATTGTACGTCAAGTATTACAACGGTGGTTTCGGAGACGAGTGGCTTAATCAACTTTGCGCCGAATTTGAAGAGATGTACGCCGACGCTCACTTCGAAGAAGGTAAGACGGGCGTGCAAATAATGAAAGAGTTTACCCGCGGACAACTTACCGGTCCTAACGATATGAAAGGTAAGCCGATAAACGTGTATTTGATGGAAAACATCGACTATTACACATACGTGGCAGGCGGCACGATGCTCGACCTGACCGACGTGGTGAACGACTTCGCCGTAACGGGTAAGGATACCAAGGAAACGGACAAGAAGATTGTCAACAAAATCATAGATTCCTACGACGAGTTTTTGAACGTATCGGGTAAATACTATGCTTTGCCTTTGTTTGAAACGTCGATAAACCTTAACTACGACATTGACATGTTCGAGCAAAGAGGCTTGTATTTTGCAGAAGGTAAAACGGCGGAAGACTTCACCGAAGCCGACTTCGCCAACGAAAGCAAAATTTCCGCATTGTTTGTCAACGACGCCGATGACGCTCGCGCCAACGGTCCCGACGGTAAGCCTACTACTAGCGACGATGGTTTGCCCGCAACATACAAGGATTTCCGCGCGTTGACGATTTATATGAAAATTACAGGCGTAACTCCGTTTGTGTGGAACGGCTACGAAACGGGTTACCTTACCGGGCTTATCAACGATATGTGGGCCAACAACGAAGGAGCGGAGCAAATGAAGCTCAACTTCACATTCGACGGTGTTGCAAACACGTTGGTCGAACTTGACGGCAACGGAAAAGTCGTCAAAAATGCTGACGGCACTATTAAGTTGGCAAGAGAAACGGATATCGATGAAAGCAAAAAAAACCTTTTGCAACTGCAAAAAGGCAAACTCGACGCATTGGAGTTTGCCAAACTGTTGCTTGACGACGGTTTGGGCAACAAAAACAGCACAAACTATTACTCCAAGTCTTTTGACAGTGGTTTCAGCAATATCAATGCGCAAAACTACTTCCTCGATCCCGACGGAAACAACATCGACCCTATCGGATTTCTTGTCGACGGCGGTTGGTGGTACAACGAAGCAAAGGTGTCAAACGACCGCAATATCGGAATTTTGCCTTTGCCCAAAACTGATGCAAATCAAATCGGCAAACCCAATACAAAGGTGTCCGACCGCTCGTCCTTTATCTTTGTAAACAACGAAACGTCTACTGCAGTACAACCCGTTGCCAAGGCTTTTGTAAGTTTCCTTCAAAGCGATTACGCAATGGAAACCTACACCAAGTACACAAATACGTTCCGCGCAATGAAGTACGACTTGTCCAAGAAAACGCTCGACACAATGAGCGCATACGGTAAAAGCGTTTACGCAACTCGCAACAGTGACGATACGACCGTTTTGCCTTGGACTCCGATTTCGCAAGTGGCGCGTAAAAACGCAAGCTTGCTCAGTTACCGTACATATGGTTTCAGTGTAAATACGCAGGAAAACAATCCTCTGATTTACTTCAAGGATCACGCAAACGCAACTGCGGTAAGTTACTTCGAGGCAATCTGGAATTACCGCAAGTAACAACGGGTAGTATTTCCGTTGTTGTTACTAATCGTTTTTGCGCATGTGACGACAGCGAACGGAAACTCCGTGACAAATTAAACTGACGGCGGCCGTGGTTTGGCATTGTTTGGCTACTGCCGCACAAAAACTCCCGATATAAGGGGAAAGACATGACAGGACAAAAGTTAAATGCCGCAAGTGCGGTCAAGAAAAAAATGTCTAAGAAGAGAGGAATGCTATTTTACGTAACAATGATTGCGTTTCCGCTGTTACAGTTTGTGTTGTTCTACGTAATTGTCAACTTCAACAGTGTTCTTATGGCGTTTCAAAATTACGACAACTCTACGGGCAAGGAAGTAATTACTTTTAGTTGGGACAACATTGCCTACTTTTTTAGCGCAGACGTTGTCGTCGACTTGTGGTTGTGTATCAAAAACTCGTTGATGTATCTTGCACTCAACATCTTTGTCGTTATGCCCATAAGCTTGCTGTTCAGCTACTATGTGTTCAAAAAGTTTCACATGGCAAAGCTGTTTAAGGTGATTATGTATTTGCCCAGTATAGTTTGTTCTACGGCAATGGTCATTTTTTACAAGTACTATATCAACGACGCTTTAAGCGGCTTGTTTGGCGGTTCGGTAATAGGACCAATATTTAATGCTTATCAGCAGGGTGTGATTATCGTGTTCTATTTGTTGATGAGTTTTTCGGGTAATATTTTGTTGTACATCAATGCAATGTGCCAAACGCCCGAATCGGTAATAGAAGCGGCAAACATCGACGGCGCAAACGAAGGGCGAATCTTCTTGAACGTGGTTGTTCCTCAAATTTGGGGAACGATTGTGTCGCTGATAGTCATCTTCTTTGCATGGCTGGCTACCAATCAAGCTTACTTGTTTACGTTTTACGGGTTCAACGCCAACCGCGAGTATCAAACAATCGGCTACTACTTGTTTAACATGATCCAGGACGGCAGATTTACCGGTGCGGCGTTGGAACAAAACTATCGCAAGGCGTCTGCGCTCGGTCTTATGTTGACGCTGATAGTCGCGCCCGTTACGATTCTTGTCCGCAACCTTATGTTGAAGTATGGACCGAAAGAGGACTAAGGGAGGCGATATATGGCGCAAACTAAACTTAAAAATTTCAATAAACGCAAATTAAGCGTGTTTGAGTTGATGGTCATGGTGCTACTCGTTGTGTACTGTCTTGCAGTTGTGGCGCTGTTGGTATGGGGCTTTATGGCGTCCTTTCGCACCGATCAATCCGTGGTACAACGTCCGTGGGCGATGTTTGAAGATTTAACGATAGAAAACTATCTGGAAGTGTTTGGCAACTTCACGACTTTTAAATACGTAGACGGCGGCACTCAAACGGTTTACTTTGAGGAAATGTTTCTGAATTCGCTACTGTATGCGGGCGGCGGAGCATTGATGCAAACGCTGTGCACGGCAATAGTGGCGTACCTGACGGCAAAGTACGATAACTTGTGTAGCAAAATCGTACATTACACTGTAATTGTTACATTGTCATTGCCCATTGTAGGCAACTTGGCAAGTATGTTGCAAATAACCAAAGCATTGGGGCTGTTTGACAATTTTGTCGGTTCGTGGATAATGAAGTTCGGCTTCAACAATATATACTATCTTATTTTTTACGCTTTTTTCAAAAAAGTTCCATGGGAATATGCCGAATCGACATTCCTTGATGGCGGCAACCATTACACGGTGTTTTTTCGTATAATGCTGCCACTAACAATGCCGCTTATCGCAACGGTATTTTTGCTTAACTTTATACAGTATTGGAATGACTTTGAAACCCCGTACATGTTTTTGCCTAGTCATACAACGGCAGGCATAATGCTGTACATGTCCATTATCGGCGGTGGCGGTACATGGTCGGGGCCAAGTCCTATACCGCTCGCTCCGCAACTTGCGGCAGCGTTTATGGTTTTTTTACCGATATTTATTCTGTTCCTTGTGTTCTGTAATAGAATAATGGGTAACTTGTTTGAAGGAGGTATTAAGGAGTGACGATTGCAAAACGTATCGCTTTATTCGTCTTGTTCTGTGTGTTGGTTGCAAGCGTAGTTGCGTTGACAATTTCTTTTGGCGGCGAATCAAAGGCATATGCTTCGGATGTGTTCGATTACGTCGGAACGATAAAAACAGTCAATGGTTCGCTTGAAGGCAACAAGCGCGGATTGCGGTTGTACGGCTACGACAGCGGTGTTACGGCAAACTTCAAAAATGCGCAAACCGATGTGTTTAGTGCAGAGTTGCAAATCGGATCGCACGATAGCAAGAAAGACCTTAAAAAGTATTCGCTAGTGTTTACCGATGTAAAAAGCGACAAGAGTTTTGCTGTGCAAGTGGTTGCTTACAGCGACTACAATGATGTGGGCGTGGTTTACAATGGCAACAAGGGCGGCATTGTGTATTACGAGCATAAAAATGCCGCATATGGAATGACCGCAGGGTACAACGAAGAAGGCGTGTACACCAAGTTTACGTCGGAAGTTTGCAACCTGACGTTTGATCCGCAAAGTATGCAGGTTAGAGTCAAAGCTGACGACGGTAATTTCCGCGTGGTGTGGGACTTTACCCAGCAATATAACGACGGCAAATTGCTTGTCAACGACTTGCCCGTATTCGGAGAGTATACCGTGTCGATTGTTTTTGACGAGATTTCGGCAAATAGTCGCGGCGACTTGATGGTTTACTCCTTTGGCGGATATTCGCTTGCAGACGAAACTGTG
Source organism: uncultured Bacillota bacterium (assembly GCA_949287815.1). Taxonomy (GTDB): domain Bacteria; phylum Bacillota; class Clostridia; order Christensenellales; family Borkfalkiaceae; genus Borkfalkia. The sequence goes on from CASEHS010000005.1 coordinate 64,832, forward strand.
GGTTATCGTCCAACAATCTTGTTGCAAAAGTGGATTAAACCGATTGTCGGTAAGCAATTCGTTTTACCGGTGGCAAAGGTTACGGATAGCGACGGCAAGGATGTTTCAGACAAAATTACTGCAACGGTGTACAATGTCGACGGAGTGGTGTTGGCTGACAACGTAAAAACATTTATTCCGCAAAATGCTGAAACGATATATGTTTACTATATGTATTCGGACGGACAAACGACTGCCGACTTATGGTACAAAACGCAAGCGATTTTGGAAAGCGACATCACGTCACAGTTCAATTACGACGGCGAATTACCTGCAAGGGTCGGGGTCGGCGCAAAGCTTACTATACCTTCCGCAACGGTTGTTTCCAATGTGCTTGAAAACGGTAGTGAAGAGTGCGTCGTTACCATAATGAAAGACGGAGTTGTCGTGGATGGTTATCAAAACGTGTCGGGACAAGTTATATACGAAGTTAAGGCACAAGGCAACTACGAAGTGATTTACGGCGGTAAGACATTTGCCGAGTACAAAACGGAAACGAAAATATTTATCGCGGACGAAAAAATGCTTGCGGTAAACGTGGACTCCACCGACATATTTGCTTGCGGAGCAACGTATAAATTGCCCGTTGCGGAGTTCTGCTTGGGTACAAACAAAACTGAAGTGGATGCAACCGTAACGTATCCGTCCGGTAAACAAGCCGACGGTACGATTACGCTTGACGAGGTCGGCAAATATACAGTCGACTACAGTACGACAATTGGTGGAATAAATTACACGCACGAAGAAGAGTTTGTTGTCAAATTGCCCTATACGGACAACTTCGACGGTGACGCTGAATATACGCAAATGCGCGGCAATAATGAGTTTAAGGGAGTCAGACTGTCGCTTTCAAACAACCAGACGGTGACATACAATAAGGCTGTCAACTTATCCGAGTACACGTTTAACGCTGACACAAATAAGGGCAAAACGCTTGTGGAACTCAATTTCGATCCCAAGACAATTGGCTCAGCCGACATCGATTCGTTCTACATCGTGTTTACCGACAAGTACGACCCGACCAATTACTTCTCGGTGCGCTTGAAGTATCTGTCGTATTCTCCGCTCAGCACATATATCCGTGTGCGTTCGAGCAATCAGACGAACTGGGTCGGTTACAACTACGACTTTTTCTCAACCAATCGTCGCGTCGATGCGGCGGCGGTACATGAAGAAGGTGGGTTTATCTCGTCTGCCTCCTTTACTCACAGACTTGACGAATACGACTTCGGATATGGTTCGTTAAAGCTCTACTTTGATTACCAAACAAAATGTGTGTATTCGCAACCTTTGTGGCTTACGGGGCATGACGATGGCACGCACCCCGAGTACAACTCGCGCAATGTTCCGTGGCTTGTGTATGATTTGGACAGTAGCGATAATACTTTGTCTGCAGGCAACAAGCCGTGGGGCGGTTTTACTACTGGCGAAGCATATGTCAGCGTTTATGCCAAAGGCGTAAACACTACGGCGGATGTATTTATGTTAAACATCGGTGGCGAAGATCTGACAACTCCGCTGTTTGAGGATACAAAAGCTCCGACAATTACCGTAGACGTAGACAAAAATAATGTGCCGTCTGCAAAGGTGGGCATCCCGTACAAAGTGTTTGATTTTATAGCAATCGATGCCGATTCCACAGTAGTAAATAAGGGCGTTACGATAACAAACAACGCAACAGGCAAACAGGTTGCACTTGACGACAACAATTGCTTTACCCCGATCGAAGGCGAGTATGTGCTTACCTACTTTGCCGTTGATGCATTCGGTTACCGCACCGAAGAAAAAATTAACGTTAGGGCAATCCGCAACGTGGAAATACCGCAAATTGCCGTTTCCGACGGGTTGCCGCGGACGGCCTACTATGGGCAGACAATTATGCTTGCCGACTATCGGATTACAAACCAAGGCGCAGGCAATGCAATTGTCGATGTAACGGTAACATGCGGTGATGTCGAAATGCCCGTGGTAAACGGCAAATTTATTTGTTTGGGCGCAATCGGCACTTACAACGTTGTTTACACCGTTACCGATTACATCGGGCAAACGGCGCAAGTAAAGAAGAAAATTTCCGTGTCGTTGACCGACGAATTGCAGTTTGACGAACAGACAATCAGCCTTCCCAAGGCATTTATGCACGGCGACAAGGTGTATTTTGGAGAGTACTCGGCGGTGTACTACGGCGACGATTTGAAACAAATTACCGTGCCCGCAACAATCAGCGTGACGGACGGCGGCGGCACGACTACCGTTGGTAAAGGACAAGCCTACACCCCGACCGCAACGGACAGTGTGACAACCGCAACCGTGGTAATCACATTTCCCGCCGACGGCAAACCGAAAACTATCAAGCGTGTAATACCCATACACACAGCCAAAAACGGCGACGACTTCATTCAAAGCTATTTTGTGTGCGACAACTCAATGCTATCGGCAAACAGCAACGGTTTGACGTTTGCAGGCTCCGACGGACAGATGAGTTTCTCGTTCGTTCGTCCCGTGTATGCAAGCACTATGATGTTGCGTTTTGTGGCGGACGTAAACAAATTTGCCGCAAAAAGCTTCGATGTTGTGTTGACCGACAAATTTGACGGCAAGCAGCAAGTTACGATTTCTTACACGTTACAAGGCGGGGTATGGTATTGCTCCGTAAACGGCGGTAATGCCGTGGAAACAAGTCTTGACGGCGACGGATATTTGCAACTTAACTACAACAACACGTCGCATGTGTTTACGGACGGCAACGGACAGGCACTCGGCACGGTAAAAGAGCTTGATGGAATGGCTTTCGGTGGCTTTGAAAGCGGATACGTCTACATAGACTGCATTGTCGAAGGCATCGAGGGCGAAACGGAAGTCGGTTTGCGTACAATTAACAACCAGACGATCAACAGCGTCAAGCGTGACATGCAACGTCCGTACATCAAGGCCGACGGCAAGTACGAAGGTAGAGTTGCCGCTGGCAGTACAGTTACGTTGCTATCCGCAACGGCTTACGACGTACTCAACGTTATCGGCGACATTACTGTCAGCGTAAAGCTCGGCAACAAAATCGTGTTTGAAGAGCAAACTCTTACAGTAGGCAAAACATTCACCGTTACGGAGTGCGGAACATACACGATTACGTACAAAGTGGTCGATTCCGCTAAAAACACGGCTACCGACAAGATAGAGTTTGCTGTATACGATCCTGTCAAGCCCACGCTGAGTTTTGACGGCGAAATTGCAAACGAAGCAAAAGTCGGGCAAAAAATTGATTTGCCTAAGTACACGATAAGCGACAACAATCCCGACGGCGTAAAGGTGTATACGTACATCATGTCGCCCGACGGAACTAAGGCAAAAATCGAAGGGAACACTGTGACGTTTACACAAAAAGGCATAAACGTATTAACGTTTTTGGTAACGGACGAACATAACAACGCAATCATGTACAGGTTTGCGGTAACGGTAAAGTGACGGGAGGTAAGCAATGAAAAAAGTAATATCGCTTGTATTGACGCTGGTTTTGTTGCTTGCCGTATTTGCCGGTTGCAACAACACGCCGGACAATCCCGACACACCGAGCAAAGCGCAAATAAACAAAACAGATATCAAAATCGTGGACAACGGCACAACCGACTACAAAGTACTTGTTCCGTCGGGCGCAAGCGACTTCATAAATACTGCGGCTTCGGAACTGGTCAACTTTGTCAAGGAAGCGACGGGCGCAACGCTGCCCGTAACTACCGATGGCGAAGAGTTTTCTATTTCGGAAAAGGTTATTTCTCTCGGCGAAACGACGGTGTTTGACGGTAGCGGAGTCAAATTGACGGAAGAGTTGCGTGAAACGGGCTACGTAATGAAACGTAAGGGCAACACCCTCATTATCAACGCCAAGGATGACAACGGCATTGTCAGTGCCGTGTACGACATGTTGGGGTACATGCTCGGTTTGGAGTTTTACAGCTATGACGAGTATACTCTTGACAAAACCGACACGCTCTACATGCTTGACTTCGATTTGGAATTTGTACCGAGTATCGACATGCGCGACATCATGATGCGCTCGTTAAACACCAGCTATCGTCAACGCATGCGTTTGTATGCGGGAAAAGGCCTCGGGCAGTGGATTACGTTTGCGCACACGACTACGGGCGCAACCAATCTGAAAAACGGCGGTGACGAGTTGTACGGATTTTTGCCGTTCAGCGTGTATGGCGAAGCGCAAGGACACAAAGATTGGTACGACGCCACCCACACACAACTGTGTTACAGCAACGCCGAAATGAGAGCCGAATTTGTCGAACAGGTAAAGCAACGCATTGTCAAAAATCCCGACGGCAAATATCTGATGATCGGACACGAAGACAACTTCGAAATGTGTCTGTGCGATAATTGCAAAGCGGAACGCGAATTGTACGGAGGTTACGGCGGACAGGAATTACACTTTACAATTCTTGTCGCCGAAGCGGTGGACGCTTGGCTTGCCGACAACTATCCCGATCGCGAAATCTTCTACGTGTTTTTTGCATATCAGACTTCGCAAGAGCCGCCGATAAAACGTAAAGTCGAGGACGGCAAGGAAGTCGGGGTCAAGGACGACAACGGCAAATATATTTCGCATTACTCGGATCTTAAAATCCGCAAAAACGTAATGGTTATGTATTGTCCGATCGATTCGGACTTCAGCAAAGGTTTTTCTGAAACGGAAAATGCCACGCAATACACTCAACTAAAGGGGTGGAGCGACATTTACGCGGCGCAAGGCTTGGCAAACAACATCATTGTTTGGAGTTACAGTCTTGCCGTGTACAACTACTTCATTCCGTTGTACAACTTCGGTACGTACAAGGCGCACTACAAGTTTTACCAAGATTGCGGTGTGCATTACATCGACGATCAGGCGTACAGTACGTCGGGTGTTCCGTGTTTCGAAGCAATGCAGATTTACGTACAGTCCAAGCTGATGTACGACACGTCGCTTAGCTACAACGACCTTTGCTACGACTTTATCGAGCATTACTACGGGCAGGCGGGTGAAACGTTCAAACAGTACTTTGACTATTTCCGCACTTACTACGAGTATCTTGCGGAAACAAAAAGGATCAGTGGCAGTATTTGGCAAGAAATGGCGAAAGAGGACTTTTGGCCTACCGAAGTAGTGCAACAACTGATGGATTACTTGGACAAGTGCCTTAAGGACATCGAACCGCTTAAGGAAACGAACTTTGCTCGTTGGCAAGTGCTGAATGACCGTATTCGTCGCGAACGCCTTACGCCGATATTTATGATGTTCAGTTTCCATATGAACGAACTTCCCCACGACAAACAGGTTGAATATCTTGCCGATATGAAAATTTACACTCAAAAGTACGAAATTTTGGAAACACAAGAGTCTAAACGTGACATCTCAACGCTAATCGAAACGTGGGAAGCACAAATCGGAGGTTGAAATGGCAAAGAAAACAAAAATTATTTTGATTTGCGCGGCCGTTTTGATTTTGGTAGCGGCAATAGTATCGACGCTGTGCTTGGTGCTTAATAAGCCGTCCGACGAAATACCGACGGACAAAACGGTAATCAGTCTAAGCGTAAATGCTTACACACTTGCGGAAGACGAAACAGTTACAATTACAGCAACGACAAACTCTACGGACGTAATAAAGTGGACGTCGAGCAACCCCGAAGTGGCTTCGGTGTCGTCGCAAGGGCGCGTAATCGCCAAAATGGTGGGCGAAACGTCAATTATTGCAACGGTTGGCGATATTTCCGACAGTTGCGTAATACAGGTTGTCGCAGACAATGCGATAGCAACAATTAAACTTGCTCAAACCACGTTACGTTTGTCTGCAACAGGCGGTGCAACGCAAATACAGGGCGCGGTCATCGTCGCAGGCAAGCAACAAACTCTTGCTGAGGCAGGTGCTACTTATGAAGTCGACAACGCGACAGTCGCAATGGTTTCTGCCGACGGCGCTGTTACGCCGATGTCTGTCGGAAGTGCGCTTGTGTTTGTGTCGGCAAACGGTCGCACTAAGGCGGTGGCAGTGGAAGTGTACACAATGCTTATCTCGACTGCCGACGACTGGAACGCCATGCTGGATTTGCCCGGTGACCTTGGCGCACGATTCTACGTAACAAGCGACATTGACTTTACGGGTGTAGTCTATAATTGTAAAATTAACAACGGAGGTGACGTACTGCTTAGTCAAAGTTTCTGCGGTAGCCTTGACGGCGGCGGACACACGATAAGCAATGTTACGTTTGCTGACTCGGTTTCGTCGCAGTCACTATTTGGCACAATGGTTGGTTGTACGCTTGCAAACATTGCTTTTAGCAATATTCGCTTTACCGCAAGCGGCGCGGCGGGTTTGGCAATACGAATTTTGCAACACTACAATGTAACCGACGCAAACGGCAACGCTACAAGCGATACGTTGTTTGCACCGTGCTACGTCACAAACGTTTTCGGAGATTTCGTCTACGATTACCAAGGCGTAAGCGGTATTGCCGACATTTATTTTGGCGGCGGTATCGAAAACGTGTTTGTCAACATGCGTATGTCCGACGGCAGTTTATTCAACAAAACTACCGATTTCGCCGTTGCAAAGCAAAGTATGATTTGGTCCATGGCTGATCCTAACTGGTTCCCCAATAACTATCTCAACAACGTAGTTGTCCTTGCCGAAAACGGAGCGATAAATGCCGTTTGGGATACGACGTACGACGGCGCGGGGCTGACGATAGGTCTGTCGGGATTGCATGTTGTATCCACAAAAATGGAAGCGGGCTACTTGGCGCATAGGCTGTTTGATAACAATGTGTGGACTGTAACGCCAGGACAATTGCCGAAATTGAGGTAGAATCGTAAATCGTGTGTATGTGGCAAAATTTCACATACAAATCAAAACTTAGCTACAAAATCAAAGGTTGTATCTGTCAAAACGGCAGTAAAATTAAATCATAGGAGGAAATACAATGAAACGCTGCAAACTGATTGCCATTTTGTTGGTAATTGCACTTGCCGCAGTACTTTGCGTGGCTTGTACAATTACCGAAAAACCGCAAATTACCGTAATGGTAAACGGCAAGGAAGTTAAGGCAAATGGTACTGTGTACGCCGTAGAGGTTGACAACGACACGACAAAAGCCGTTATCGAAGCAGCCACGACCGTCGGTGAAATCGATGGCGCGGGAACGTTCGACCTCAAAGAAGGCGACAATGAATTCGTTCTTACTTTGAAGGCAAACGATGCCGAAACCAAGTACACGGTAAAGGTTACGCGCAAAGCGGCAGAAAAGCCCGTCGACGTAACTCTTGCTCAAGTAAAGGTCGGCGAAACGATTCTTACCGCTACGGCAAACAAATATGCGACGACGGTTGGATACGAGGTTAGTTCCGTTATCGTTGCGGCAACCGCTACGGACGGCGCCGCAAGCGTAGACGGCACGGGCGAAAAAACGCTTGTTGTCGGCAAAAACGAAGTTACGCTTACCGTAACCAACGGCGAAACAACGCAAGACTACACGGTGGAAATTACTCGCGAAGCGGCAGTGCTCACACTTGCGGAAGTAAAGATCGGCGAAACAACGCTTACTGCCGACGGTGGCGGCGTGTACAACCACACTGTTGCAAATACCGTTTCGAGCGTAACGATTGTCGCAAGCGCAACCAAGTCTTACGCTAAGGTTGAAGGCACGGGCGAAAAAACGCTTGTCGTAGGCGAAAACACATTTACCCTTACCGTAAAAGCCGATAGCGACGCGACTCAACAATATACGGTAAAAATTACGCGCGAAGCTGTTGACCTTACATTGAAAGAAGTGAAAATCGGCAACGAAGTGCTTACCGCGCAAGATAGAATCTACACCTACGACGTTGCTAACGACGTTACAGAAGTTGCGATTTCGGCAACAGCCAACAACAGCGGTGCAATCGTACAAGGCGCAGGTGTAAAGCAAAATCTTGCCGTCGGTGAAAACAGATTTGAAATCATCGTTTCCGTAGGCGATGAGCATGCTACGCACATTGTTATCGTCAACCGCGCAAAGAGCAGCGTTAAAACTATTGCAAGTATTACGGTAGACGGCACTGCCGCAACATACAATCAAGATAACGCAACTTACACGGCAACCGTCGGGAAGTATACCGCAAACGTAGTAATCACGCTTGACAGCGCTGTCGCAACCTATGCGCTTGACGAAGAAATCGGCACGCTTGCCGAGGGAGGCAACGAATTTGTCATCACCGTGACGGCAGAAGACGGAACGACGGCAATATACACGTTGGTGCTTAACGTTGTTTTGTCTGAGTTCAGAGTTAGCTACAAGAGCAATATTGACGGCGCGGTTACAAACGAAAGTTATACCTACAAGTATGGCGAAAAGCAATCTCTCAACATTATCCTTTCGACGGCTTACACACAATCGTACAAAAATCTTGTCGTTACCTACAAGGTGGACGACGGTGAAGCAAAATCCGTAACGCTTGACGAAAACTACAGTTTTGAAGTACCTGCGGCGGAAGCAATCGGCAATATTGTCGTTGAAGTAAAAGGCATTGCAATCAACACTTATACAATCACCTATCATCGTGATAACGAAACCACGACCGAAACGGTAGAGCACGGTAGTGACGCAAAAAATGCGGAAATCACGCCTAATTCCGAAACCAAGAGCGTGCTTGACGGTTACAGCTACATGCACGACGAAAAATGGGTTACAGAAGACGGCGGCATGATTGTTGCAAGTCTTACAAACATCACGGATGATATGCACGTGTACTACAAAGACGAAGTGCTTGTGCGTAGCGAAGTTGAGTACTATGAGCCTATGGACGGAGCCGTTACGTATTTTACCATCAAGCAAATGAACAGCTATGTTTCGGGCTTGGAAAACGGTGACGTTGTATTTAAGGTGCTCATCAAGTCGGTGGCAACGGACGGTACTTCCGAGGAAGAAGGCAAGACGACGTTTGTAATTTACGGTACGGCAGTTTGGAATGCCGCAAATGAAATGAGCGTTCCCGTAATGGAGGGCGAACTCAACAAGTGGTTTACGGTAAAAGCAAGGGCCGCCGACAAAAAGATTGCCGTATACAGACCTGACGGAACGTTGGCGGCAGAAAAAACGTTTGAAGCATATGCCGCAGATACTATATCTCTCGCAATACACGCTGACGCGGCAGTTGCGGCGGTCAACCCCGTAATCCCCGAGCTTTGCACGGTAACGTACCTTGATGAGAACGGCGCGCAACTCTATGTTGAGAAAGTTGTAAAAGGCACTGCGGCAACTTACACATATAGTAAGGATGCCGAAGACCTTGGCGACGGATATACGAGAGAGTACCTTAATATCAAGTGGGTTGACAGTGATGGCGAAGCCGTAAATCTCGGTAGTGTAAATAGCAGTGTTATGGTAAAAGTTGCTTACGACACTTACATTATTAAAAATGTTGTTACGTCTGGCGACACTAAGATTACCTCAATAAATAAGTTTATCGGTGTTGACAGTAATGGTAAAATTACGTTCAGAGTACGTGTAAACAACACGGGCTGGTCAGGATTGAATATTATTGCCAAAGGCGGATATGTCGGTGTTAGTGGCGGTGTGTCTGCAAGCAATACTTGGTATATCGTTACAATTGATACTATCAGTGGTGAAATATCGATAATTACCGAAGACGGTATTGTAAAGGCGCTTGACCAACAAGGTACGTACACTGCTCAAGCAACTACTCTTGCCGACATTGCGATTAAACTCGGTAATGGTGATTTGGATGTCGCTGTCGTAAACGTAGAAGTTGTAAGTATGGAGTTTTACGATACAGACAAAATAACTTTGCTCAAAAAAGAATTGCTTACTAAAGGCAATATAAACTACGTTCACCAATTCGAAAGCGACAGCGAGGGCTACACAAAAACTGTGGATACGTGGTTGCCCCTTGAAGGAAGTGCAAACAAAATGTATGCGGCAAAGGCAACATACTCCAAGACAACGACAAATCCGCAACAGTACACTTATGTTGCGTTAAGTGAATTAAATAAATACGTTGTCGCAAATGAAAACGGAATTGCTCGGTTTAAGGTTAAGTTTACTTTTTCGGAGTGGAGTAGTTTCAAGTTCTCTGAAAATAGCAGTTGGACGGCATTAGAAGACAGCACGCTGACGGGACTGGATGTAAGTGTTAGTGGTAAGTGGTTTACATTTGAACTCGATACAATCAATAAGACTTTGAAAATGACCCAGCCGGATGGTACGGACAAAGTATACTCTATAACTTCTACTAATGTTTCAGATTATGCCTTCATGAGAACGGGGGAGAAAACATTTGATATAGAAGTAGTGAATTTATAATCTGTTTCCAATAATTTCAAAGAGCGAGGGAACATCCCTCGCTCTTTGAAGTTAGACTCTTTGTAAGCCGAAAAATAATACGTTATGAAAAATCTTGAAATAATTGCTTTTTCTATCGATCTTGCTCGGCAAAAGGAACGAGTCGAGTTTGTCAAAAATCAAATGAAATTTTGCCGCGCCAACGGTTATAACACTGTGTTGTTGTACTTAGAGGCGAGTGTACGTACAAGCGTTACGGCGTTTTTTGAAGAAGCCTCTTCTTATTCGCTTGACGAGATTTCCGACATGGTAAATTACGGCGAAAGTATAGGACTTGACGTAGTGCCTGCGTTTGAAACGCTTGCTCATATGGAGAAATTTTTCGTCTATGAGCAACTTTCCGACCTTGCCGAGTTTGACGACGAGCATAACCAAGGACGAGACTTTTGTTCAATATATTATTCGCACGGAAGCCACGGTTGCGCAACAAATCCACGTTTGCAAAGTTTTACCGACAGCTATGTTACGGTGCTGTTACAATGAATGATCCTGTAAATGATTTTGTCTTTGAAGTTAACTTTACAGGACAGAAAGCAGATGGAGCAAATGTTGTCCGCAATGAAGTTCGTTTGGAATTTGATAACGGAAAAGCGATCGGCTTTGATCTTTTGCAGAACGGTGCGGGCGGAAAATACATTATCCAGACAAGCGGATTTGCAAACAATTTTTTGTACAGCTGGAATGAGTGGTACACTTTGACGGCAGAAGAGATTGAGAAATATGAATCTGCGGAAGGTATATTGTTCAAAGTGGTTCGTCAGGGCGATCAGGCTTATATTTATCTTGACAATGTACTTCGCGCCACGATAACGCTTACTGACTGCGTAGCTGCTTCTGCAAAGTTTGGTTTATACCATTGGTACGGCGGACTTACGGTAGATTACAAATTCAGTTTTTCGACCGACACAGAAGACATTCAGGCGGCATTAAATGCAATTTAAAACTGAATATCCTCTAAAAATCGAGGGGAATAGCTAAAAGTAAAGGCCTTAAATTCATTCAGAGAAAATCGGGTGAATTTAAGGCTTTTTTATTTTAAATTATCAGAAACTTTAAAAAGGCAAAAACACTGAAAGTAAAATATAGCATATTTTTTTAATTCAATTATTTTAAAACCATATTTTTAGGAAAAGAAAGAAAAGAGGTATAAACATTGAAAAACGAGGCAAAACATATATGCGGAAAAAGCTTTCTTTGAACCGATCTTGTTCAGATTACATATAATAAAAAGAGGGAGGCGTTTTTCCAAAAGAAAAGATCCGGAGATAAAATTATGGAAATCAAAAGGGGCGAACTTTATTATGCGGATTTAAGCCCCGTTGTCGGCAGTGAGCAGGGCGGGATACGTCCTGTTTTGGTGGTTCAGAACGACATCGGAAATAAATACAGTCCAACGATTATTGCCGCGGCGGTTACAAGCCGAATGAATAAAGCGAAGCTTCCCACGCATATCGAACTTCCCTCTGCAAGTTACGGGCTTGCTAAAGATTCGGTAATTCTTTTAGAACAGATCCGAACCTTGGATAAACGGCGGTTGAAGGAACGAATCGGCGTATTACCGTCATCTACAATGCGGCGCGTAGACGGCGCATTGTTAATCAGTCTGGGCTGTAAAAACGAATAAACCGTAAAATTTGCGGCAGAACCTAAGATAGGTTCTGCCGTTTTTAGTGCTGAGCGTGGATATATTTAAATTACATGTTAGTTGGGTGAAAATCGGTTGAGAAAAGCGGTAAAATTTGTTATAATATCCAAAATCACATTACATCGGAGAGAAGAAGAATGACGGACAGGCAGGTTTCCATACTGATCGTATTTATACTTTACCTGTGTTTTATGGTCGGTATAGGTTTTGTGTTTTCGCGTCGCAAGATGACAAATGCGGACTATGTATTAGGCGGAAGAAAATTGAATCCTTGGGTCACAGCTATGAGCGCTCAGGCATCGGATATGAGCGGATGGCTGCTGACAGGGCTTCCGGGGCTTGCATATGCAGGGATAGTCGGCTCAAAAGAAGCAATATTTACGGCGCTCGGATTATTGATCGGAACATTGCTCAACTGGCTTTTGGTTGCAAAAAGACTGAGAGTATATACGGAAGTATCGTCCAACAGCCTTACGATATCCAGTTATTTGGGAAACCGTTTTCGCGATAAAAGCAATATCATCAAAGTTGTATCCGCGATCGTGATCTGTGTGTTTTTTACGATTTATTCGGCGTCGATGTTTTCTGCGAGCGCGAATCTTTTTAATTCCGTGTTCGGAATTCCTTATGTATGGGCGCTTCTGATCGGGGTTGCCGTTATAGTTGCTTACGTTCTGCTTGGCGGATTTTTGGCTGTAAGCTGGACGGATTTCTTCCAGGGCATTTTGATGTTCTTTACGATCATCATTGTACCGTTCATGATTTACGGAAACCTGAGCGGTGCGGATAAGACGGAACTTGGTAGTACGCTTGCAGAAATTTTCCGTCTGATTCCCGATGGTAGTGCAACTTCTTATACTTGGCTTGGAATCATTTCGGCGCTCGGGTGGGGACTCGGTTATTTCGGAATGCCTCACATTATTGTAAGATTTATGGCGATCAAGCAGGCAAAGCAGATCAAACCTGCCATGATCATAGCAATGATTTGGACGACGCTTACGTTGTTTGCGAGTATTTTTGTCGGGATATTTGGTGTGTTTGAAATTGAATCACTGGCAAATTCTGAAAACGTATTTATAGAACTTGTTCAGAAATTGTTCCCTGCGATCGTATCGGGTATTATGCTTTCGGCTGTTTTGGCGGCAATTATGTCAACGGCGGACAGTCAGCTGCTTGTGGCATCCACGGCATTCAGTAACGACGTATATTCGCTTTTGAAGAAACGTATCGTAAAAAAGTCTGCGTCGGACAGAGAACTGATGTGGGTTGCAAGGATAACCGTTTTGGTGCTTTCCATAATCGGGTTTGTTATCGCGCTTGATGAAAACAGCAGTATATTCAGATTGGTACAATATGCTTGGGGCGGACTCGGTTCTGCATTCGGTCCGGTCGTGCTGTTCTCTTTGTACAGTAAAAAACTGAATAAATACGGGGCTATAAGCTCGATTGCCGTAGGTGCGGTCACGACGATTATATGGAAGTACGGACTTACACAGATAAGTGGTTTCTTCGTACAAGTATATGAGATCATTCCGGGCTTCCTGTTGGCGACGGCTGCGTTGTTTATAGTTTCCAGACTTACGCAGAAAAAAGTTTCCGAAGAAGATAAAACGATCATGTCGGAAGAATATGATACAATGATCAAAAGATTAAAAGAAAGCGATGATCCTTTATCGGCAGACGCAGCTGCGGAAGTTGTAAATGACAATAATCAACAGTAAAATATAAAAAGAACCAGAAAAGAAAAATTTTCTGAAAAATACCTTTGCAAAATTTTGTGCAAAGGTATTTATTTTTTTTGGAATATGTGATATACTAAATCAATAGTTCAAAGCGGCAGTTCTGTGAACGGAAAAATGCTTGCGGAGGATAGATATGCCTGAATTGACGAGAGAGGAGATCAACGAATTGCTTACAACGCGAAAAACTGCGGATAAACAGTTTTTTTCAGATCTTCTCGATTCACAAAAACAATGGGAATATGAGCAGATGCATATAAAAGCCGTAATGGCTTTTTTAAAGAGCGCTTATATAAATAAACTTAAACTTAAAATCAAAAGCGATAAAGAAACGATTGCGGCTCTTC
>CASEHS010000006.1 GCA_949287815.1 uncultured Bacillota bacterium
AGCGCAAGAGCAGAGGGTGCGCAGTGGACTGTAAATGCCCAGGCGTTTGATGACGCGACGCCTGCTTTGAACGGCTGGATGTATTATTTTGCAGACGGGACATTTTTGAGTGATACCGATTCTGCATATGTGGATGCCGTTGCGGAGGGCAGAACGGGTAATGCTTTGCACGTCTGCCGTAAAAACGGTTCGCCGAAAGAAGTTGTTTTGTACAGCAATCTTTTTGAAATTAAGGCGTCCACACAATATAAGCTCTCTGCGTATGTAAAAGTTTCGGGCAGTGCGGACAGTATCATAGGTATTGCGCATAAAGAAGTCGATGCGGAAGGTGAGGAAAGAAGTCGATGCGGAAGGTGAGGAAATCGTTCCCGGTCATACGGCGGAAAAAATAGTTACGGGTGATACGGCAGGAGAGTGGAAACTTATAGAAACAATATTTACCACGAATGCCGCAGCGGTCAAAGCAGGGGTGAAATTTTTAGTAAACAGAGGTGTAGGCGATTTTTATATCGATGATATTACCGTACAGGAAATTATTAACGGTAAACCTGTTGTCAGTCCTTCGTATAATTGGGCGTACAGCGGCTGGGGAATCGGAACGAGTGAAATAGGTACGGGTTCCGATGAGAAGAATCAGACTTGGGATCCGATGACGGACACAAATATTTCTTCCGAATCGAGCGATAAGGATGATGCGAGCCTGAATCTTACCAACGGAACATTTGCAAAGACTGTCTTTGCGCCTCTGCCGCAGGACGATACCGTATATACTCTTTCCTTTAAATACAAAGGTTCGGGCGGCAGGCTGAGCATCCGCATGGATAATTACTTGAACGGAGAACGGGCATGGTATGTAGTCGGTGCAGACGGAGATCATGCAGACTGGACAGAGTTTACATATGATTTTAAAGTAAACGGTTCCGAAGGTGCCTTGGAAGTATCCTATCTTACGATCGGTGCGGAGGGCGGAGGAAATTATCTGGTTGACGAATTGAGTATTGTGCGTGAGACGGAAACAGATCAGATGCAATATATTCAGAACGGCAGTTTCGGTCAGAACTACGATTTCCACGGAAATTATCTTTCGACGGTACCCGGAATGCGCAATGTAGCGTTGCAGCCCGATGATACATTTGCGATCGCTTTGGGAAATCAGGGCGTCAATACTTCTAACTTGGCAAATGTTTCGGGCGGATCAGGATTTTTTGTGATTCCCACCGCGGAGCTTGACAAGAGTCAGAAATATATTCTCTCTTATGAATATCGCGGCGGGGCGTGGGTAACTTCGAGCGCACATTCGCCTTACGGTACGGTTATAGTTTCTGAAACGACTGCACAGGGGCATTTGGACGCAGTGCATCAGAGCTGGCGCACGGCCACGAGCGGGGAAGTTGATCTTGCACAAGAAATTCAGATCTACGGGGACGTGGGGCCTGCGGCAATGACGTATATCCGTAATATCAGCCTGAAAGGCGCGACGGACGGAAAGGAATACTTCACTGCTCCCACACTGATCGATCTGTATGGAAACGTCGGGGATATCACATACGGAGAAAATATTTTTACATACGGAACTTTTGACGGCAGCATCACTCCCGAGACGGACTGGGTACTGGAAGGCGGTGCGACTATCCGCGGCAAGACGTATGAGGACGGCGTAAAAGAATATAAATTGGTTCTCGACGGTCAGGGCGTGGCAACTGCGCCGACTCAGACCATTGGCGCGGCGGCGGACAATACGTTTGCAAAAGTATATTATAGCGGCGAATATGAAGGAAAAGTTTCTTTCAGCCTGAAAACAAACGACGGAACGATCCTGAAACCTTTGGATGTTTTGGCTGCCGAGACGATCGAAGAGACGGATTATTCGGTCATAGGTCAATTTGCGATCCCGTCGGGAACGACTTCTTTGCAACTGATCATCGAAAACGAAAACGGATACACGTCGTTAGGCTATGTGGCGATCGCGACACATGTGCATACGTTTGTTGCCGACAATGATGCGAAAAATCCCGCTATCGTGGATGAAGCGACATGTTCAAAGGGCGGAAGCATTCAGAAATATTGCTCCGAGTGCGGAGAATATGTAAAGATGTCCGTAACGGAAAAATTGCAACATGACTGGTCGGAATGGACTGTAAAAGAGCCTGCAACTTGTCTCTTGCCCGGCGTGGAAGCGCGTACCTGTAAGATCGGCGGGGAAGAAGAGACGAGAGAAATTCCTGCAACAGGTCACAATTATCAGGACGGGGTATGTGTAGACTGCGGCGCGGAGGATCCTGAGTATCAGGAACCTGAACCCGGTGAACATGTCTGGTCGGATTGGCAGGTAGTAAAAGAAGCGACCTGCACGGAAGCAGGACAGGAAAAGAGAACTTGCAGTGAATGCGGTGAGGAACAGGAAAGAGAGATTCCTGCAAAAGGTCATCATTATGTAGACGGCGTATGCACGGAATGCGATGCAAAAGATCCCGATTATCAGGCTCCTGTTACGGATAAGAAAGATCCGGAAAATAATACTGCCGTAATCTGGGGCGTTGTAGGCGGAGTTGCTGCTTTAGCGGTGATTGCTGTTGTAGTTGTGTTTATCGTCAGAAAAAAACTGATAAAATAAACATACGGAAGAAGTAAAGGGATAAATTTTTTATCGAGAAAAAAATCTGTGCCCGCTCTGTTTATGAACAGGCACAGACGCATTTTCAGGAGAAAGAAATGTTTAGAGTGATTGGCAGGAATATAAGGAACATTCTCTTGTGTTTGTTTTCGGTGATACTGTTGGTAACGATCTGTCTTGCGGGTGCAGTTTTTATCGGAGCAAAGGCAGAGAGTGAAAAGATTGTTCCGCAGATACGAAACGGGGATTTTGAAAGCGACAGAACAGACTGGACGCTTTGGACGGCGATCAACGGGATAGCAGGGCAGCCTGATGCAGAATTTAAAATTGTATCTGATGAAAACGCATATGAAGGAAAAAGCCTGAATGTAGTCAGCCTTGCTACAAATACGGGTGTACGTGCTGTTGTGGAAACTGCATCGATGATGAAAGTAAGTCCTTCGACAACGTATACCATTCGATATATGATCAACACAGAATCAATGACATCGGTAGTTACGCCTTGTGTGATGCAGTATAAAAACACTATGGGAACAGGAACTGTCGTCAATGCATATCTGTGGCTTTATGATTATCAGGTATCAGGTGTAACTCTCGGTTGGGAAGAAGTGTTTTTCACATTTACGACAGCGGAGGATGCAGGTTTTATCAAGTTTAAACTTGACTTGTGGCCGACAGGTACTTCTCCCGTATATCTGGATAATTTTACGGCGGAGCTTGTAGACACATCTAATCCTTCGGATTTTAACGGCGGACTGGAAAGTGAGGATGGGGTGACTCTTCCCGCAGAGTGGTATATACGGGAAAAAGCGAGCGTCAGAGTTGATACTTCGGTATATTGTGAAGGGAAAAACTCCTTACATATCACGCGTAAAAATTATCTTGCGGACTTAACGATCCGTTCGAATGAAAAGGTGGATGTTGAGCCGAATCAGCAATACAGGTTCTCTTATCGCATCAAATCTTTAAACAGTGATTTTGCGAGTGCGGTCATAAAAGCAAGTATATTCAATGCAAACAACACGGTGGTTGCCGAAATCCAGAGCGGAGAAACCATACTGAACGCAGAAAGTACCGCTTCGGGCTGGAGTGAGATTTTTGTCATTAAAAATATGCCGGTAGATGCAGTTGCTGCATCAATTTCTATCATAATAACCAAGGGAAAGGCTGATTGCTATATCGATAACGTAACGGCGCGGCAGAATATTCCGCTTTATGAGAATTTTGATGCACTGAACGCGGACGGAAGCGCCGAAGGCTGGGTAAATGAGGGCGATGTTATTTTCAAAGCAGGGAAGCTGAATTTAAAAGCAGATTCTTCTTCGGCGGTTCGTTTTGATGTTTCTTCAGGTTGTGTTTATACTTTGAATTTTGAATATCAGACGAGCGCGGCTGCGAAATTGCGTGCAGTGATCACAACCTATTCTTATGCAGGAAAGGTAAAAAAGACAGATGTAAGCGAATTGCCTCTGGCTTCCAATGCAAGAGAATTCAATTACTCGTTTACGATCGATTCTGCGGCGTATGCTACACTTACTTTTGAAAATAAGGGCGGCGGAGACGGTGCGATTGATAACGTAAGGATAACTTTGGATTACGATCCGAGGACGATGGGATCGGGCTGGCAGGGAGCGTGGGTATGTTATCCTGCGGGTGATATAGCTTACGGCATGGAAAACGAAACGCTGCTTTACCGTTATAAATTTGAGATCGGCAGTGAAGCGATCAAAAGTGCGATCTTACAGTTTACGGCGGACGATATCTGGAAATTTTACGTAAACGGCCAGGAAATCAAAGATGATGAGAATAACGGAATGGAATCCTGGGCGAACGTCAGTATGTTGGACTTGGCGCAACATTTACAGCCGGGCGAAAATGTATTTGCTTTTGAAGTAGAGAACGTAACATATTATACAGGGCTTTTATTTGATATGCACGTACTCTATGAAACGGGCAAAGAGGAGAGATTTTTCACAAACGATCAGGTAGTCAGCGAAATAAAGAAAGATGATTCACTGGACTGGATACAGCTTAATTACGATGATTCTTCGTGGTTGGGAGTATATGTGATCGGCAGACCGCCCGTTACGCCTTGGGGCAACGTGATGTTTGTTGCGAGTGCCGGAAATGAGGCGGCGATGCAGGTTAAGGAAATGTCTATCAGTGAACAGATCCTGCCCGGTGAGCAGGGCACGCTGAAAATGACAGTGAATATCAGCAAGCCGATTGAAAATGATATACAGTTCAAAATATATTTCTGGGGAAAATTTTCTTCGGACAGTTCTGCGGGAAGGGTACCTTCATCTGTATTGATTCCTGTAAAAGGATCGCCCGTATCGGAATGGCAGGTGGGCAAAGATATCACACTGGAATATAAATTCCTGTTGCCCGATTTTGTGGAAGCGGGTTCGTATATGATCCAGTTTGATCCCGAACAGATCACCGTCACGGGAAACGACAATTATCTGGACAACAAAATGCGCGGACATTATTTCCGTGTCGTTAAAACAGATATTCCTCTTACAACTTCCGAGATCAAGAAAGTAGACGGTATTACCAAGTTGTTTGTGAACGGCAAAGAAACGGCTCCTATGATGTATCTGAGAGAGCAGACGACGGTATTTAAAGATCAGTATGCAAGCGGAATGGAAAATTCGGGATTCAACCTGATCGGACTTCCGAATGCACGTTCTTATGAGATGAACAGAGCAGGGGCAATTTGGATCGGAAACGATCTTTACGATTTTGCGCCGCTCGACGATGTTATTTACGAAACGCTTGCGGGAGCACCCGAATCGTATCTGATGCTCTCGTTTGACGCGAATCCTCCCGAGTGGTGGCTGGATGAAAATCCGGATGCGCGGGCTTTGGACAATAAGGGAAATACTTATACGAACGGTGTTTCGTATGCTTCGCAGAAATGGCGTGACGATGTGATCAAATATTATAACGCGATGATCGATTATATTCTGAAACAGCCTTATGCGAGCCATATTTTCGGAATAAAGATTTCAGCGGGCGTTACGTTTGAGTGGCAGCATTACGGATTGTCCTTGTCGACTTGCGGAGATTATTCGGTTGCGGCTCGTGACGGGTTCAGGGCGTGGCTGACCGAGAAGTATAAGACGGATGCAGCGTTGCAACAGGCATGGGGAAACGATTCTGTAACATTGCTCACGGCGGAAGTTCCCACATGGGAAGAACGTCAGGCAAATCCTTATACTTATATTCTCGACGGTGTCGCGCAGAGAAATGTTATCGATTATCATCTGTTCTATTCGGATATGGTCACGGAAAGCATTCTGCAATTTTCCGAAGCCGTCAAGGAAGCCTGCGGCGGCAGATGGATCGTCGGCACTTATAACGGATATATTCTGAGTACGCTGACGTATGAAAGCAACGGACTTGCAAACGCTTCGATTTCAAGGGTACTTGATTCTGAAAATGTAGATTTTCTGTGTGCGCCGATGTGCTATGATTCGCGTATGAGCGGTATGAGCGCGACTTATATGGCAATGGTCGATTCGGTACTGAATGCGGGAAAACTGTTCTTTATGGAATGTGACAGCCGTACCGTTTATTTTGAAAACGATACGCAGCGTCCTGCATTGATACAGGAATGGGGCAAGACATATACACTTCGTGAGACGATCGAACAGATGAAACGTGATTTTGCTTCCGTACTTACAAAAGGCGCAGGACTTTGGTGGTACGATATGAACGGCGGTTGGTTCGACGATGCGGAAATTTATGATCTGCTTTCCGTAATGAAGGCGGAAGCTGACGCAAATGTTGCCGATCCTGGGCAGAATGTGAGCAGGATCGCATGGGTATCCGATGATGATATCATCAATACGACGCCTTACCACTTTGACGGAACTTACGGTGTAACGAATTATACACACTATTATCAGAAAGAAGAGTTGGCGCACGTAGGAGCACCGCACGATATGCTCTATCTTTCCGATCTGGAAAAGGGTATCGCCAAAGATTATGACGTATATCTGATCAATGCGGTCAATCTCGATGAAGAAGAAGTTGCCGCGCTTGACAAAATCAAAAAAGACGGCGTTACGATCATCTGGGTAGGAATTCCAGGTATTTATGCGCAGGACGGTAGCCTGAGTGCGGAAAGAATTTCCTCGATCACGGGAATAAATGTAGCGATCACGACCGATCCGCTCCCTTACTCGGTAAGAACGGAAGGCGAACACGCGTTGCTGAACGGATTCTCTTCTGAAATTTACGGAAACCGTACGATCGTCAGTGGCACGGTAACTCCCGTTGCTTACATAACCGATACGGAAGCAACTGTTCTAGGAAAACTTACGGATACGGATAAAGCAGGTCTTGCCGTAAAAGAGATCGAAGCGCAGGGCGGCGGTACTTGGACATCGGTTTATTCGTCGGTGGCTTGTATTCCCGCGGAGATCATCCGTAACGCGTTGAAAGAGCAGGGCGGACACGTATATTTGGAAACCAAGGGTGATGCACTTTTTGTCAACAGCCGATATATTGGAGTGAACAGCCCTTACGGCGGGCAAAGGACGCTTTATCTGGAAAGCGCAAGCGATGTTTACGATGTGTTTACGGGAGAATGTGTAGCGCAGAATGTGACTTCGTTTGATTTTGAAATCGGAGAGGGCTGCACGAGACTTTTCAAGGTCGTTGCCCCGGGAACACAGGTAAATCCGATCGTTCCCGTTAACGACGGCGGAGGAGAGACTGATGTACAGCTGATCATAGCGATTTGCGTAGGAGTTTTGATCGTGGCAGGAGCTGCTGTTTCTATTGTTCTGATCTTAAAAAAGACGAGCGTAAAAAAGGATTAGTCGGAAAAGCAGGCGCGGCAAAAAATAGCCGCGTCTGTGAAAAATATAAAAAGGAGTGAAAAAAATGAAAACAAGAATCAAAGCATTGTTGTTGTCGGGAGTTCTTGTCTGTGCCAGCGGACTGGGATTGGTCGGTTGCGGTAAAGACGATGTGCCGTCCAACGCTTTTGAAGTGCAGATCTATGCGGGCGGCTACGGCACGAAAATGTGGGAATATGTTCTGGAAGAATTTCAGAACGATCATCCCGATATAGAAGTGATTCCGTATATGGACAATACTGTCAATACGCAGATGGCACAGCGTTGGAGAAGCGGCAATCCGCCTGATTTCGTTTTTCTTGACGGCGGCGGGCTGGATAAAGACAACTGGCTCAAAAGCGGACTTTTATACGACTTTTCCGATTGGCTGAAAACGGCTAAGGTAAACGGTTCGGATGAACTCATCACGGACGTGGTCGATTCGGAAATGTTCAACTACTATACCGATTCCAAGGGCAACACCATCACTTACGGTATGCCCCTTCTGAAAAGTTCGTACGGTATGTGGTACGATGAAAACTGGTTTACAGAAAACGAGTTGAGTGTGCCTGAAAATTATACTGATCTGATGTCCTTTAAAAATGCGATAGATGAAAGCGGGGCAAAGACAAACGGCGGAAATACACCTGCGGTGCTTTGCTATCCCGGTCAGTATTCAGGATATCTCGTGCAAGGATTTATTCTTCCTGCGCTTGCGGCTTATAACGACAGTGAATTTTTCAATAAGATCGTTCTCGCGTCTGATCCGAAGGTGTTCGAGGATGAAAGATTTGTGGATGTGATGCAGAGATTTATGGACTTTGTCGAGGGTGGTACGGTGATGAGCGGTACACTTTCTCTTGATCATACTACAAGTCAGCTGCGTTGGCTAAGACACGATGCGGCTCTCATTCCGAACGGGCTTTGGCTGAGAGGGGAGTTGGAAAGAGACGTTAAAGGAGATTCGGCTCAATCGGGAGACGTAACGGCATTTTCAAAACTGAAAATGCGTTATTCGCCTTCCCCGTTGGTAAAAGACGATCAGACACCTACAATGGTGGTGACGACGGTCAGCTGTGCGATCCCCAAAAACGGAGATAAGACGGATCTTGCACTCGAATTTATGACTTATCTTTACAGGTCAGACGTAACCGAACGTTTTGCCGTTTATTCGGATACGCCTTCGGCGGTGAATAATTTGGATCTTTCTCAGTCTCAGTTGGAAGTAAGTGACGTGCTTGCTTATACGCAGTCCGTTCTTTCCGACCCTGATTATTTACAGGTCAATAAAGACGGAAGCTGGGGTGCAGTCGACGGCGAATTTAATGCCATTGTAAACGAAATAGTAGACGGAAACAAACAAAAACTTACGGCTTTGCAGTTCTGTCAGAGACTGAAAGAAAAAGCGCAGGAACAGTTGTAAGATAAATAAAGAGGTTGTCGCCGAATTCTTCGGCGACAACCACAACATCAGTAAAGTAAATTCGGGATGAGATTATGAAAGCATTGAAGATCAAAAACAGCAATATGACCAGATCCAGGTGGATTTTTGCGGGAATTTTCGGCGGGATCACTTTGGTGATTTATCTGATTTTCTGTGTATATCCGCTTTTGGATTCAATCTATATGAGCTTTTTTAATTGGAACGGTTATTACGCGATAAAGCCCGATTGGATCGGTTTTGAAAACTATAAAGGGGTTTTGACCGATGAGATATTCTGGCGCGCAGTGAAAAACGATTTTATCATCACACTTATAAAAGAAGTGGTGATCATTTTTCTTGTCGTGCTGTTTGCGGTTACGCTTACCCGTTTTAAACTGAACAAGGCAGAATCTGCTTTTTATAAGTTTGTGTTCTATATTCCGAATATTCTTTCCGTTATTATTATCGGAACGATATGGAGATTTATTTTCCTGTCGGGAGAAACGGGATTGATGAATGCCTTTTTCGGGTTGTTCAAGGACGGGTTTGATGTTGACTGGATCACCGAATATCCTATTCCCATCATCGGGTTTGTGGCGAGCTGGTGCGGTGTGGGGTTGTTTATGTTGACGATGATCGCATCCATCAATCAGGTTTCGGAAGAGCTTTACGAAGCGGCTAAGGTGGACGGCGCGGGAGAAATGAAGCAGCTCTGGTACATAACTATGCCTGCGGTCTGGTTGCAGGTGACGTTTATTGTCGTAAGTATTCTGTATCAGTCTCTCGGCGGCAACTTTGCGATCGTGAATATTTTTGCCCCGACGGGCGGTATCCGCGGAAACTCAATGGTTATGGGATTGTATGTCTACCTTTACGGACAGTCAAACTATGCGACGGTTCCCGGGCCTGTCAGTTTCTCATATGCCGCGGCGGTTATCATGCTCATTATTACTGCGAGCGTATCACTGTTTGTAAAGTATCTCATGGGTAAAGTGGAGGAAAGGTTATAATGCGTAATCGGAATATTTACGAAAATGCGGCAGAATCGGATTTGCGAAAATTTGACCGTCCTTCAAAGATAAAAGACGGAATAGGTCTTGCGATTTCCAAATGGGTCGTCCGTGTAATTATGATCATCTGGTCTTTGCTGATACTTTATCCGATGTTTTGGTCGATCATTACATCTTTTAAAGATACCGCGCAGTTTATGAGCAATCCTTGGGCCTTTCCTAAACGCTGGCTTTATACGAATTACGAAACAGCTTGGGTAAAAGCGGATTTCAGTTCCTATTTTATGAACAGTGTTTTGGTCACGCTCGGAGCGCTTGTGCTTACTCTTATCATGGTCAGCACTTCATCATATATCATAGCGAAATATAAACATCCTGTGATCAAGTTTGTTGAACGTTTCTATGCTCTTTTCATGATGGTGCCGCAAGTATTGCTATTGATCCCGCTCATGTATATGTGCATGAAATACGAAATGACAAATCTTTTTACTTTAATGGTTCTATATGCAATACAAGGTGTACCGTTTTATTGTTTTCTTATGGTTCCGTTTGTGAGAGGAATCAACGATTCTCTTTTAGAAGCGGCACAGATGGACGGGGCGAACGAATTTTATATTTTTGCAAGATTGATTTTACCTATGTCATTGCCTGCGGTTTTCATGGTCGCATTGCTGAACGTGATCGGGTCATGGAACGAGTATGTTATGGCGATCACGTTGATCAAAAACAGTTCCGATTTTACTTTGCCTGTCGGGATCAATAATATAACATCGAGTGCAACCTTTTCTTATGGAGTCAAATTTGCGACTCTGATCATTTCCATGATCCCGATACTGATCATTTATGCAATTTTCCAAAAACCTTTGCAGAACGGACTTTCATCAGCGGACGGGGTAAAGGGATAAAATTTTTTCTAAAACGCAAAGCGGCAGGCAGGTGAGAGAAAAAATGAAGAATATAGAGGCAAGAAAATTCATAAATCCCCCTAAAAATTATTCCATGGCACCGTTCTGGTTCTGGAATGACGGGTTAGACAGCGAAAAACTGCTTTATCAGCTACAAGAAATGTATGATAAAGGGGTATATGAATGCGTGATCCATGCTCGAAGAGGTTTAGAGGTCGATTATCTTTCCGAAGAATGGTTTGAAAAGATCCGCGAAGTAGCAGGTTATGCGAAAAAACTCGGTATGCGGCTTTGGATCTACGATGAGAATAATTGGCCGAGCGGATATGCTGACGGAAAGGTGGTTGCGGAAGATCCGGATTACGCAGCAACGTGTTTGTCCGTGGAAAAGATATACCCGGTGATGTACCAGGATATACAAGTGCGTGAGGTTGAGGGAAAAGAATTGGCGGCGGTCGTAGCCGTCTATAAAAATCAGGACTTTTTCGATATTACCGATTATGAAAACCATTGTTGTAAGCCTTGGCATTCGGAATCTCTCAGTTGGGAAGTATTTGTGTTCCGTATGGAAAAATGCGCACATAAGGCAGTGTACAGCAATTTTCCTTATGTAGACCTTCTCAATCCGAAAGCAACCCAGGCTTTTATCAGACACACTCATGCCGAATATAAAAAGCATTTGCCCGAATATTGGGGAAACACCATCTGTGGTTTTTTTACGGATGAGCCGGGGTTTTATCAGAATTATTTCGTGCAGGCAAAAAATATCAATACAGTGATCTGGACGCGTGATTTTCCCGAGCGTTTCAAAAAGAAATTCGGTTATGATATCGTGCCGTATTTAGGGGCGTTATGGGAAGATATGGAAAATATTTCCGATTGGGTGCGTCGGGATTATTATTCGGCGGTGAGTGCATTTTATTGCGAAAGCTATTTTGATAAAATACGCGAATTTCTATCGCAGGACGGACTTTCACTGATCGGACATTTGCACAGAGAAGAGGGCTTTTATTCTCTCTTGCAGACAGAAGGCGATTTTTTTGATTGCATGAATGCCTTGGATATTCCTGGCATCGATCTTATCGATAAGAGGTTTCCCCGAATGACCGAGAAACTTGTGAGTTCCGCTATGCGCGCTTTTGGGAAGGAGCGATGTTTCAGCGAATCTTTCGGTACGTTCGGCTGGGGATTTTCCTTGCAGGATTTAAAACGGTATACGGATTTACAGTTTATCCAGGGCGTTAATATGCTCATCCCGCATGCGTTTTTTTCCAGTATCGAAGGGTTCAGAAAAACGGAATGTCCTCCGTCATTTTTTATTGAAAACGGGTATTGGAAATATTTCCGTCAATACGCGGATTATGTTTCAAGGCTGAGTTATTTTTGTACGGCAGGAGAGGCGGAAATTTCCATAGGTATTTATTATCCGCTTATATCTGCAAGAGTTAATTTTATACCGCTTTGTCAGTATGATGCGATTCGCAAAGACGAGACTATTGTAAAAATGGGCGAACTGTTGCGTCAAAACGGTTATGATTACGATTTTGTACCCGATCAGCTGCTTTTAAACGGGAACAGATTCCGCAAATTCGGATATCGGATCCTTGTACTGCCGAGGACAGACGTTCTTTCGTTGGCTGTTGCAAAAAAACTGTTGCGCTTTGCTTTGGCCGGCGGAATAATCATTTGTCTGGGTACGGAAAACTGCGAGGGCGTCGGAGATGAAAAAATAAAAGTTAAAGCTGTTTTTGAGAAAATCAGAAAGACAGGAAATCTTTTGTTTGCGGAAACAGAAAAAGAAAGCCTTGCTCTGATACAGGAAAGATTACTTCCCGTACCTCTTTTCGGAGATACTGAAGGCGTATTGACGATGAAGCGCAAGGACAAGGACAGGGAATATTATTTTTTGGTCAATACGCAAAATAAAAAAAGGGAAATTTCTCTTTCTGTTGAGAGCGAAGGCGTGGAGTTTTGGTATCCAGAAACGGGGAAGATACGTAAAATCTTTGCAGGGACAAAAGGGGAAGAGTATAAAGTTGGTATAAAACTCTCTTCATACGGTTCAGTGATTATTGTAACTTCGAAAAGAGACGATGTATCTTTTGAAAAGGAAGAAGACCAAAAGTTGGTTGCCCGGTACAAGTTAACGAAAAACTGGCGGACTTTTTCTCCCGAAGGTCAAGAAAAAAATACAACTCTCAGTTTTCATGCCGCGGGTTATCACGGATATTCGGGGGAAGTAAAGTTCAGAAAGGTTATTACTTTGAAAGAGAGACCTTTAAGTGCAAATATAGAATTTGAAAATACGGACGGATATCTCGCTTTATATGTGAACGGAGTTTTTGTGGGCGCAAGACTTTGGTCTCCGTTTGATTTTGAGATAGGTACATATTTAAAGAAAGGAAAAAATGAAATTATTGCCGTGATAGGGAATATGCTCGAAAATGAAATGGACGGTAAAGATACCGATGCCGGAGTTTTCGGAGAAGTCAATTTAAAAATTTACGGTTTATAAGTTTTGCAATAAAGCAAGCGGAATAGAATTAAATTCCGCTTGCTTTATTTTATTTGCGTGAAATAAAATTTTATAAATTTTTTAAACGGGCGGAATATGATTGATTGACAGAAAAATAAAATTATTTTAAAATATAGTTGCGTATGCAACTGTTGCGATCGCAACGGAAAATTTTAAAACAGATCAAGTAAGGAGAAATTTCCGAATGGTTGTTTTTATGAGACAGTTAGGGCAGGTATGGCGTTGTGCAGCGCTGTATCGATCGGCCAGGTATGAAGAAGCTGGCTTGGATATCGGAGCTTATCAGGATACATATTTAAGGTATGTCTGTTCTCATCCGGGTACCACGCAGGAGCAGATTTCTCAATCCATATATGTGAATAAGAGCAACGTGGCAAGACAGATCGCGTCTTTGGAAGAAAAGGGATATGTCGTCCGTCAGGTAGATGAACAGGACAGGCGAAATCTCCTTATTTTTCCTACTCAGAAGGGCGTGGAGGCGTTTGAAAAGATAAAAGTAGTCCAACGAGAGTGGAATGCCAGACTTTTGGAAGGGCTAAGTGATTCGGAGATTGAAACAGTCGTAAAGTATGTCGATTTACTTGCAGACAGGGCACGAAATGTGATCGAACAATCGGGGGAGAAAAAGAGTCAATGAGCAGGGTCGCGTATTATACGAAAGGCATGAAGAAAAAAATAACTTTCGGCGTGCTGTTAAAAACGATCGGGTCATTGGCGGAGTTGTTTTTGCCGCTTGTTATGGCATATATGATCGATACTGTGGCACCGAAATCGGAATCGGCATGGCCGCTTGTATTTTGGGGCGGAATTATGCTTATGTGCGCGGTAGCGGCATGGCTCGGAAATGTGATTGCCAACCGTGTTGCATCAAAAGTGGCGAGGGATATAACCGAAAAAGTCCGCACGGATCTTTTTTCTAAGACGTTATATCTTTCCTCCCGCCAGACAGACGAAGTGACGGTACCGTCGCTTGTTTCCAGGTTGTCCTCGGATACATACAACCTTCATAATATGCTCGGCATGGTTCAGAGAATGGGCATACGCGCGCCGATCCTTATTATCGGCGGCGTGATTATGACATTCACCGTAGATCCTATTCTTGCGCTTGTTTTGCTTGCGGTTGTGCCTATTCTGACGGTGATAGTGATTATTTTATCCAAACGCGGTATCGTCCTTTATACGGCGTTACAGCGCGCATCTGACGTCATGGTGCGGAAAGTCAGGGATGACTATTCAGGAACTCGTGTGATCAAAGCGCTTTCAAAAACAGAATACGAGGGCAGAAGCTTTCAGAATATAAACGATAATGTCGCCGCCTGCGAAACAAAAGCAGGAATAACGATGGGCATAACTAATCCGCTTGTGAATATGTTGCTCAATCTCGGTATGACGGCGGTCATTTTAGTCGGAGCATACCGTGTTGCGGCGGGGGCTGCGAAAGTCGGGCAGATCATAGCGTTCACTTCTTATTTTACAATCATTCTGAATGCGGTGATAGCTATAAGCCGAATTTTTGTTAATATTTCCAAGGGCAGTGCTTCGGCAAAACGTATCGGTGAAATTTTGTCAATGCCTGAGGAAACGTGCAAAGAGGCTTTCTTAGACCGAAACGATGCAGAATTTATTTCTTTTGAAAATGTTTCGTTCGGATATAACGGAGCTCCTGCATTGCAAAATATATCTTTCGGTATAAACAAAGGTGAAACTTTGGGCGTGCTTGGCGCAACGGGTAGCGGGAAAAGTACGATCGTGTCGCTCTTAATGCGTTTTTACGATGCGGATGAGGGAGTTGTTCGCATCGGCGGTAAAGATGTGCGAACTTATGAAAAGGAACAATTACGGGAAAAGTTCGGAGTAGTTTTTCAGAATGATTTTCTGATGGCGGCAAGCATTCGTGAAAATATTGATTTTGAGCGTGGGCTTAGAGATGACGACATCGACAACGCGATAAGATTTGCAAAGGCAGACGGTTTTATCAATTCTCTGGAAGAGGGAAAGGAAAGTTTGCTTACAGTGCAGGGTACAAATTTCAGCGGCGGACAGAAACAGCGTATGCTGATTGCGCGCGCGCTTGCGGCAAAGCCGGAAATTCTGATTTTGGACGACTCATCCAGCGCGTTGGATTATAAGACGGACGCTCAACTCCGCAAGGCACTGCTTGCAAACTTTAAGGATACGACGGTAATTATGATCGCGCAGAGGATCAGTTCCGTAAGGTTTGCAGACAAAATATTGGTTTTGGATAAAGGGCGAATAGTCGGATTCGGAAGTGATGAAGAGTTGATGAAAACTTGCGAAACGTATAAGGAAATTTACCGTTCACAGGTGGAGGAGGGAATAGCAAATGACTGAAAAAAAGATATCTCCCGAAGCCACAAAAAAACAGAACAGACGAGCGGCTGCGGCGAGGCTTACAGGGTATTTTCTTAAATACAAATGGAGCGTGATTATTGCGTTTGTCCTGATGGTAGGCAGTAATCTTTTTGCCTTGATCGGGCCTTGGCTCTCGGGTGAAGCGATCGATGCGATCGCGAAAACGGACGGTATCGATTTTGCTCTTGTGATCAGGTTGTGTGTCCTTATGGGCTTGTTTTACATAGGGTCATCGGCTTTATCCTATCTTCTGTCGGTATTGATGATCAGATTGAGCAGAAATATCGTACGCAGTATGCGGCAGGATCTGTTTGAGAAAATTTTGGTTTTACCCGTCGGATATCTTGATCGCATACAGGCAGGAGATCTTATCAACAGAATATCATACGATATCGATACGATCAACGCTTCCTTGTCCAACGATTTATTGCAGGCGGCGACGGGAGTCATTACTGTAATCGGTGCATTTATCGGTATGGTTGCGGCATCTCCCATTCTTTTAGGCGTATTTGCGATCACCATTCCGCTTTCTGTTCTGATCACGATCAAGCGCAGTAAAACGGTACGTCCTTTGTTTCGTCAGCGCTCGGCAAAACTTGCACAACTCAACGGTTTTTCGGAAGAGATGCTGACTGGACTTCATACCATACGTGCTTACGGCAGAGAAGAGCAGATGATAGAAAAATTTCAAGAGAAAAACACCGCTGCCGTGGAGGCATATTATACGGCTGATTATTATGCGAGCATGATCGGACCTTCGGTTAACTTTGTGAACAATCTCGGAACGGTGCTCATCAGTACCGCAGGATGCCTGCTTTTCCTTGTGGGGAAAATTTCGCCCGGCGGTATAAATTCCTTTTTGCTGTATTCGCGTAAATTTTCGGGACCTATCAATGAATTTGCGAATATCATGAGTGAGATACAGTCGGCAATGGCGGCGGCGGAAAGGGTGTTCAGGCTTCTCGACGAAGAGCCTGAAATAAAGGACTGGGAAAACGCAAAAGACCTTGAAAATCCGCTTGGAGAGGTTGAATTTGATCACGTTCGTTTCGGTTATGATAAAGATGTTGTGGTGATCGGTGATTTGTCTTTCAACGCACAACCGGGTCAGACGGTCGCAATCGTAGGCCCCACGGGTGCAGGTAAAACGACGATTGTAAATTTATTGATGCGCTTTTATGATCCGCAGTCAGGAGTTATTCGTTTGGACGGAAAAGACATCCGTGAATATACCCGTAAAAGTCTTCGCGCGGCGTTTACTATGGTTTTGCAGGATACCTGGCTGTTTGAAGGAACAATTTTTGAAAACATTGCTTACGGACGCGAAGGCGCAACGGAAGAAGATGTGCGTAAGGCGGCACACGCGGCGAACGTAGGCGATTTTATAGAAAGTCTGCCCGAAGGTTATCAGACGAAAATAACGGACGGGGGATCGGGACTTTCCAAGGGGCAGAAACAACTTTTCACGATCGCGCGGGCGATGCTGTCCGAGGCTCATCTTCTGATTTTGGATGAGGCGACGAGCAATGTAGATACCCGTACGGAACTTCTGATCAGAGATGCAATGGCTAAATTGATGCAGGGAAAAACTTGTTTTGTGATAGCGCACAGGCTTTCCACGATCAGAAATGCTGATCTTATTCTGGTCGTAAAAGACGGCGATATCGCAGAGCGCGGCAGGCATGAAGAATTGCTTGAAAAGAACGGTTTTTATTCGGAACTTTACCGCGCGCAGTTTGAGTAAAAAAAGAACAGATAAGCCCGTCAGCGCAATTTTGCGCCGACGGGCTTATCTGTTGTAAGATAAAAAATTGCTTATTATGTATTTTGTGTTTATTTTTTCAGTAGGCGGTATTGCCTTGGCGTCATTTTATATTGATTGCGGAACATCTTATGAAAATGGCTTTGATTTTCGTAACCGATCGTACTGATGATTTCTTCTACGCTCAGATTGGTGGAAGACAATAGATTGGTCGCGACCGAAAGCCGCTGTTTGCATAAAAGTTCGCGAAAAGTTTTTCCGAATAACGCACGGATTTTTCGGGAGAGATAGGGTTCGCAATAACCTGTTTGTTTGGATAGGTCGCATAAGGTGGCGTCCGGATAATGTCCTTCTAAGTAAGCTGTGATATCCTGTTTCAATCTTGTGTCGGGCGAAGAAATACGTTCGTTGTTTGCGAGGGTGTTTTCGTAAGACGCAAGATACGAAAAAAGCAGAGAAACGAGCTGAGTGAGAATTTCATAGTCGTTAGGCCTGTGCTTTACAATGGCATAAATGAGATTATCCATGAGATTGCGGATAGGAAAGGTATCTTTGGTTCTGAAATGCAGGTATTCGGCATCGCCTGCATCGTCAAAGTTTCTTTTGAGGAAATCGTACATGATAGGGTTGTTGCGTACGTTATGCAGAATATATTTCAAAAAAGAGTCGGAGGCAACGAAATTGATTCCGATATCCTGCGCCCCCGTTTTAAGAATGGAATGTCGGATGTGTCTGTTTAAAAACAAAATATCACCGCATTGCAGCACGATTTTTTCTTTATTCACAACGTGCGTAATACTTCCTGCATAAACGTACGTAAATTCCATAAAATCATGCCCGTGATCGGGAAAATCAATAAAGCGGGTATGCCGTCTCAAATCGAGTTGTCTATCTGCCGGCAAAAGTTTTTTTTCGTTGACAATAAAGTCCTCCGAAGAAGAGTAATCTGATCGGAGAATGCTCTTTCTGCCTTGCAAGATCTGCTTTTCCTCTTCAGATAGTGCGCTGAGTTTTTCAATGATTTCTTTATCCATAATATAATAGTATCATAAACAGAATAAAAAGTCAAATTTCGTCAGTATTTTTGTCAAACAGAGTCGTTGTTTAATCTTAAAGTCTTTGTTATAATGAAATAAAAAAGGGGTAAACGCATGAAACGGTACCTTGCGATCGATATCGGTGCGAGCAGCGGCAGACATATTGCGGGATGGCTGGAAGATGGCAGACTGGTCACCGAAGAAGTATACAGATTTGCCAACGCAAACGAAAGGGAGAACGGGCATCTTGTGTGGAATGTTTCCCGTTTGTTTGAAGAAGTTAAAAACGGGATAGCGACAGCTTTTAAAAAATATGGTGAGATCGAGAGCCTTTCCATAGATACTTGGGCTGTCGACTATGTCTTGATGAACGGTGACAAGGAAATATTGCCTTGCTATGCTTACCGTGACGACAGGACGGCTCAGCCGATCTCAAAAGTGCATGAGATCATACCTTTTCAGAAGTTATACGCTAAAACGGGGATACAGTATCAACCGTTTAACACGATTTATCAGTTGTATGCGGATAAATGCGCGGGGCGGCTGGAAAAGGCGACTGATTATTTGATGATCCCAGAATACCTGATTTATAAATTGACGGGCGTAAAGGCGACGGAATACACTAACGCGTCTGCAACAGGACTTGTCAATGCTAAGACACACGATTTTGACAGAGAGATCATCGAAACGCTTGGACTGGATACGATCGCTTATGGAAAATTAAGACAGCCTGGCTTTTTTGTGGGTAAACTTTCCGATTCAGTCTCGAAAGAGGTGGGCGGCAACACAAATGTTGTACTTTGTGCCACACACGATACGGCGAGTGCGGTTCTTGCCGCACCGATCGAAGGGGAAGTTCCTTATATTTCGAGCGGCACGTGGTCTCTTCTCGGTATAGAGCAGAGCGAAGCGCATACAGATACGGAAAGTATGTCGTATAATTTTTCCAATGAAGGTAGCGTGAATTTTACGTTCAGGTATCAGAAAAACATTATGGGATTGTGGATGATACAATCCGTACGCAAAGAACTTGGAGATATTTCCTTTGCCGAAATGGAAAAAATGGCAAGGGAAAGCAAGACGGACGCGCTTGTCGACTGCAACGACGAATGTTTTCTTGCTCCCCAAAGTATGTGCGCGACTGTTCGTGAAAAGGCGGGGGAAGATCTCGACGACGGGCAGTTGATCCGTTGTATTTATCGGAGTCTTGCGCAGTGTTATAAGCAGGCAATTTCCGAAATGAGTCAAAAACTCGGTAAAACGTTCGATACTCTGCATATTATCGGTGGAGGAAGCAAAGACGGATTTTTAAATCAACTCACAGCGAAAGCCACGGGGCTGAAAGTGGTTGCAGGACCTGCGGAAGCCACTTCCATAGGGAATTTTCTCGTGCAGATGGTCGCATCAAACGAATGCAAGGATATAGCGGAAGGCAGAAAGATCATTAAAAATTCTTTTCCGCTGAACGTATTCGGAGAATAAGAAATAAATAAAACCGCCGCAAAAGAGGCGGAAAGACAGATAAAAACGGAGGATCAGGAAATGGAGAGATATAACGGGGCAAAAGAGATTTTTGCTGAATACGGCGTGGATACGGAAAAAGCGATATCGGCACTCAAAGAAATAGCGGTTTCCGTACATTGCTGGCAGGGCGACGATGTAGCGGGTTTTGACGGCGGCGGTAAAGCGAGCGGCGGCATTCAGACGACGGGAAATTATCCCGGCAGGGCAACGACGCCCCAACAGTTGATGCAGGATATCCGCTTTGCATTTTCGTTGATGCCCGGTAAAAAGCGGTTAAATCTGCACGCAAGTTATGCGATTTTAGGTAAAGACGAGGGTAAAGTTGATCGCGACGAATACAGACCCGAGCACTTTGCGCCTTGGGTAAAGTTTGCTAAGGAAATCGGTCTGGAAGGTATAGATTTTAACCCGACGTATTTTTCGCATCCGATGGTCAAAGACGGACTTACATTATCCAGCCCTGATGAGAAAGTGCGCAAATTCTGGGTAAAACATGGTCAGGCTTGTCTTAAAATTGCAGAATATTTTGCGAAAGAGATGAACACCTATTGTATGGTGGATATCTGGATCCCCGACGGATTGAAAGATGTTCCTGCGGACAGATTGACGCCTCGTCTTCGACTGAAAGATTCATTGGATGAGATTTTGTCCGTCGGCTACGATAAAGAAAAGGTGCGCGTTGCGGTAGAAAGTAAGGTGTTTGGAATAGGTGTGGAAAGTTACACTGTCGGCAACAACGAATTTTATCAGAATTACGCGGCAACACGCGGAATTTGCTGCCTTTTGGATAACGGACATTATCATCCCACGGAAACGGTTTCGGATAAAATTCCCGCGCTTTTGGCTTTCTACGATAAAGTCGCTCTGCACATAACCAGACCTGTACGTTGGGACAGTGACCACGTAATTTTGCTTGAAGACGAATTGAAAGAGATCTGTAAAGAGATCGTGCGCGGCGGTGCGGAAAAAGTGATGATCGGACTTGATTATTTCGACGCGTCTATCAACCGTATTTCGGCATGGGTAGTAGGGCAGAGAAATGTGCAGAAAGCGTTGCTTTACGCGCTTTTGCAGCCTACTGCAAAGTTACAGAAATTGCAGGATGAAGCGAACTTCACCGAACAGATGTATTTGCAGGAAGAGTTGAAAATGCTCCCGTATGGAGACGTTTGGAAAGAATATCTCGAAAGGTACGGTTTTGAGGGTGATGACTGGTTTAATAAAGTCAAAGAATACGAAAAAGAGATCGGAAAGGAGAGAATGTAAAATGAAAGATATATTGAAAGCCCCCTTTGTGCGGGAGATGATGGATACAACGGCGAACATGTACCGTCTCGGCTGGGATGAGCGGAACGGAGGAAATATTTCTTACCTTCTGGATGAAAAGGAAGTTGCAGAGTATCTGGACGTAAATAAAGTGATCCGCGAAATTCCTACGGGATTTGTTGCGAAATCTTTGGTCGGAAAAATTTTCATCGTTACGGGAACGGGCAAATACTTCAAGAACGTAGAAAAAGATCCCGAAACCAATCTCGGTATCATTCGTATCAAAGAGGACGCAACGACGGCACAGCTTCTTTGGGGATACAAGGACGGAGGAAGGTTTACATCCGAACTTCCTGCACACCTGATGAGCCATATGGCGCGTTTGAAAGTTGATCCCGAAAACAGAGTTGTCATGCACTCACATCCTACATATACACTTGCAATGAATTATGTGCATGAGCTTGACGAGAAAAAATTTACGCACACCCTGTGGGAAATGTGTACGGAATGTATCGTTGTATTTCCTGACGGTATCGGGGTGCTTCCTTGGATGCTTTGCGGAACCAACTCTATCGGTGAAGCAACTGCAAAGAAAATGGAAGAATTCCGCCTTGTAGTATGGGGTATGCACGGTATTTACGGCGCAGGCAAGACGATGGACGAAGCATTCGGACTGATCGAAACGGTGGAAAAGGCCGCACAGATCTATATGCTTACGGCACATCTTCCCAGAGTGAATACGATCAAAGAAGAGGAAATGGTCAGTCTGGCAGAACTTTTCAAGGTAAATTATCGTAAAGATTTTCTCGATATGTTCAACAATAAGTAATTTAAATAAATAAAAATTAAAAAAGGAACAGCTTTTGATTGGCTGTTCCTTTTTAATTTACAATATTGACAATGGTTATTTTTTATGATAGAATACAGTAAACAAAAAAAGTGGTGGGAAAGATGGAAAAAGAATTGCTGCAAATGCAATTTAAAGAAAGGCTTAGCCGAACTTTGTTAAGATTAAACTGGGTGGTCGCTGTTGCGGCGATGTTGCCTGTTTTATCAAAAATAATCGTTGGTGTGGCGGTTATAGGCACGGGACTTTATTTTTTGGTGCTTATAACGATCACAATAATGACATTATGCGTGCTTTTACTGAATGATAAATTCAGGGCGTTGTACAATACAGACAAATTGGACGATTTACAGCATCTGTCAGAAAAGATCATAGAAGCATATAAGGTGGCAATGCCTGTTCTGGTAAGTATTTCCTTAATAATGTCTGCAATTATTCTTGTGTTGATGTTAAAAAAGGGAGAGGGGGAACATAAAACAGGCAGAATTGTGTCTGTTGCAATGAGTGTTTTATTTGTTTTGATAGCGACCCTCATATATTATATAAAAGTGGTTTAAAGAGGGAAATATGAAAGTTTTTCTTATAAACAGGGCGGACATACAGTTTTTCTCAGGCGAGGAAAAGTTATGCGTTTTTAAAGAAAACGGCAGAGAATTTATAGACGCTCCGCTTTTGCAGGAAGGAAGAGTTTCTCTGCGAGCGGTCAGAAAACCTGAACTTTTTCATCGGTTTTGGTGGCTGTATGCCGCATTTTTTTGGATAATCGGAATATTTGGATTATTTACGCCAAAATATTCTCGTTTTGATTATGGTTTGGATTGCAGTATTACGTTGGACGTAGGACAGAGCCAGGATATCTGGCTCAGATTCAATCATTATGTGAATAAGAAGTCAAAAGTTACTGTTTCGGCAGTCGCGGTTTCGGACGGTGTGAATGCGCAGATAGAAAACGGTTTTTACATTTATGATAAAATTTCACGCAGACGAAGAAGGATTTATAAACTGTTTTCCTGGCTTTTGCGGATCGTTATGATAATAGCGATTTGTTTAATAATAATTTAATTGGGAGAGTGAAAAATGTTTAATTTAATGGCGGCAAAAATTGACGGTTTAGAAATTGCTTATATAGCAGTTGGTATTTTATTGGGGATAGCGATTATAGCGGCGTTGATTGCGCAGATAGTTATAGCGATCGGATATTGGCGAGGAAACCGCACGAATAATTCTCTTGGCCTTTCGGGCGGAGAGTATGCTCGGAAACTTCTCGATCAGAACGGAATGCCCGATGTTCAAGTCAAAAAATGCGGCATTATTCGTACTCTTTTATTTGGAAATCATTATAGTATTTCCAAAAGAACAGTTTACCTTCGTATGAGAACGATCAATAAACAGAGTCTTACCGCTGTTGCGATGGCAGCGCAAAAAGTTGCGCTTGCCGAACAGCACAGGGACGGTGATGCAAAAATGATTGTTCGCAGCCGTTTGCAAGGGCTCGGCGTGTTTGCTCCGATCCTATTCGTGCCGTTGGTTCTGATAGGTTTTTTGGTTGATATATTTGTATTGCAGACTCTTTTATTTTCCCTTGTTGCGGCAGGCATCGGCTTGCTCTTTGTTGTATTTGGTTTTATAGTGACTGTTTTAAATGTTCCGGTAGAAAAGAAAGCAATGGATCGTGCCCAGGTGTTGTTGGAGGCTGAATTAGCAGCGGGCGAAGTGATGACTGTTAAAAAAATCTTCCGCAGCTATATGGTGGAATATGTCTTGCAGTTCATTATTGCGATTTTACGGATTATCCAGCTCATCTTAAAAATACTGATGAGTGTTCGAAAAAATAAAGAATAAAAAATATCTCAAAAGGCACTGCGTTGAAAAAATAAGCGGTGCCTTTTTATATGCGAAAAAATCCAATATTATAAAGGTATGGGTTACAAATGTAAAGATAAGTACGAAAAATTTTTTTAATAATCAGTATACAAATAATATCATTTATGGTATACTTTCAAAGAACACGTTTTAGGAGGAGCATATGATCAGGAAGAAGGGGCAGATAATACGTCTGGATACGCCAAATACAACGCTTGTTATTAAAGCGGATACGGCACAGTACATATATTATGGTAAAAAACTGGTAAGCGCGGGCGGCTTTGATGCAGAGGTGTTCAGTCATCGTGATTATAAAATCTTTTCCGATTGGCACGGCTATGATTATGCGGAAAACAGTTTGCTTTTTGATAATGCAGACGCTGGTTTTACCGCGTCATTTACCTTTTCAAAAAGCAGAATTCTTGATGAAAAACCTGAAATAGAGGGTTTGCCTACTTCTTATGGCGAAGGAAAAACCCTTGAAGTGAAATATATTGATCTGCCTACTAAAATCAGTTTGTATCTGTATTATACAGTCTATGACGACAGTGATGTGATCGCTGTATCGGCAAAGCTAGTTAACGGTTCAAAAAAGGAGATAAAACTTCGCAGATTCATGAGTTTGCAGCTCGATTTTCAAGGTGTAGATTACTCTTTTGTTACGTTTGAAGGGGAGTGGGCGAGAGAACGTCAGAAAATCAGCAGAAAGATCGAGAGCGGAACGTTTGTAAACGAATCGAGAAAAGGAATGTCTTCTCATGCTAATAATCCCTTTGTCATGGCGGAAAAAGAGGGGGCTGTATACGGTTTCAATCTTTTATACTCGGGCAACCATAAAGAAGTGATGAACTGTACAGGCGGTTACAGGACACGTATTCTTACGGGTATGAACGACTTTATGTTCGAATGGCCTCTTGCTCCGGGGGAATCTTTTTCTACGCCGGAGGCAGTCATGTGCTTTGCGACCGATGCCGATAAAATGAGCAGTCAAATGCACGAATTCGTTGTAGAGCATATCGTACGCGGAAAATGGAAAAGAAAAGAGCGTCCTATTCTTGTAAACAATTGGGAAGGAACTTATTTTAATTTTAATGAAGAAAAGCTTTTAGAAATTGCTGCGGCAGCGAAAAAGACGGGGGTGGAGCTTTTTGTCCTTGACGATGGTTGGTTCGGAAAGCGTGACAACGATCGTTGTTCTTTGGGTGACTGGACGGACAATATCGAAAAGACAGGGGGCGGGCTTGCACAGCTTGCCGATAAGATAAGAGCACTGGGGCTTGATTTCGGAATTTGGGTAGAGCCTGAAATGATCAGTGAAGACAGCGATCTTTTCCGTGCGCATCCTAATTATGCTATACGTATTCCAGGCAGAGATCCTTATAGACATCGCCATCAGTTATGTCTGAATATGGCGGATGAAAGAGTACAGAATTATGTGATCCGTGCGATCAGCGATGTGATTTCTCGCAGTAAAGCTGCTTATGTAAAATGGGATTATAACCGCTCTGTTACTGACTGTTATGCAAAGGGTATAGCTTCAGGTGAGTTTTATCACAGATATATTCTCGGCGTATACAGGGTGATCTCAAAGATCATGAAAAAATTCCCGAACGTTTTGTTTGAAGGTTGTGCTGGTGGCGGCGGAAGATTTGACCTCGGCATGTTCTGCTATTTCCCGCAGTTCTGGACAAGCGATGATACGGATGCCCGTATGCGCATTAAAATACAAAGCGGAACATCTTACGGATATCCGCAGAGAGTAATGGGGGCGCATGTTTCTGCAGTTCCGAACCACCAGACGCTGAACAGCAATCCGATCGAAACGCGCTTTAATGTTGCGCTTGGAGGCGTTCTAGGGTATGAGCTGGATATGTCGCAGATGAGTGAAGAGGATACAGCGGCTGTTACTTCCCAGATCAGCTTTTATAAACAATATCGTCAACTTTTACAGTTTGGTGATTTTTATAGGTTAGGCGACGCATTTGGCGGTAAAGAGAGCGGATTTATGTTTGTATCTAAAGATAAATCGTTTGCGCTTGCTTCCGTATTTGTAACGGAAAGATTCGTCAATACATACGACGACAGAGATTATTCCATAAAATTCAAAGGTCTGAACGAAGCTTTTGTCTACGAAGTATCTCAGAGGAAACAAAACAATTACGATACAGATTCTTGTTTTACTGCCGGCGGAGATATTTTGATGAATGGCGGCGTGAAACTCAGCGGGATTTTTCAGGATACACAGGCGCAGAAAAACAGCGGTTGCGTATTCAGTCGGGTGTATATTTTTAATAAAGTGAAAAAGTAAAATGGAAAAGATAGTAGTTGCGAGCGGAAACGCTGGAAAGATCCGCGAAATAAAAACTATTTTTCAGGGTTATGAAATCATATCCATGCGTGATGCGGGATTTAACGGTGATCCTGAAGAAACGGGAAAAACTTTTGAAGAAAATGCTATAATCAAAGCGCGTGCGGTAAGTGAGGCACTGGCGAGTAATGCTCTTGCGGACGATTCGGGGCTTTGCGTAGAAGCGTTGGGTGGTGCGCCCGGAGTATTTAGCGCAAGATACGCGGGAGAACACGGAAATGATGCCGCGAACAATGCAAAACTTTTAGAAGAACTGAAAGGTGTTCCCGAAAAAGACAGAGGGGCGTATTTTGAAAGTTGCGTAGCACTTTGTTTAAAAGACGGAAGAGTGATCACCGCATTCGGCAGGGTTTACGGGAAAATTCTTTTT
Organism: uncultured Bacillota bacterium; assembly: GCA_949287815.1. Classification (GTDB taxonomy): domain Bacteria; phylum Bacillota; class Clostridia; order Christensenellales; family Borkfalkiaceae; genus Borkfalkia. The sequence goes on from CASEHS010000006.1 coordinate 26,749, forward strand.
GCATTGGAAGGGAGCGCAGGATTTGGATATGATCCGCTCTTTTATAGCGAAGAATTGAAGAAAAGTTTCGGTACAGCGACGGCTGAAGAAAAAAACTCAGTTTCGCACAGAGCAAAAGCTTTGGCTGCGCTCGCTGAAAAAATGAAGTCAGAATTATGAAAACTATCGTAGTGATTTCGGATACGCACCGCAATCTTTCGCCTCTTTCAAAAATCTCGACAGTTTTGAGCGAATGTGATTATATCATTCATTTGGGTGATATGGCTTCGGACGCTCGTGAAATTTTCAGAGAATATCCTGAAAAGACGTATGTTCTTGCTGGTAACAATGATTTTTTCGGCGGACAGAACGAATTGGTTTTAGATGTGGAGGGCAGAAGAATATTTGCCTGTCATGGACACAGATACGGTGTGAAAAGCGGAACGGAGCGCTTGGTTGCCGCGGCAAAAGAACGTTTTTGCGATATTGCTCTTTACGGACATACTCACATCTCGGAAGTGCGGGAAGAAGATGGGGTTTTGCTCGTTAACCCAGGTTGCATGACACGTTTTTCTCCACGTGATACTTATTGTTATCTTGTGATCAATGACAAGAAAGCGGTCCCTACGATCGTTGAGATCAGGTAATTTCAGATTATAAAAAGCTTATAAAATTACCCCTTAAAATTAAAAAATTGATAAAATAATAAAAAACGGAGCAGTGATCCTGAACGATCAAAAAACTGCTCCGTTGTTTTTTTGTTAATTAATTATGTCAGCAAAAAATATAATGCTTTAAACGATTCTCTTTACTAAATAAGATGAATTGTCAAACTGTTGCACTTAATAGCGTAATTGACCAATAAATGAAAAATGCGGCTGTCCGAAACGGACAGCCGCATTGCAAAAAGAGGATTACTCTTTGTTTGCAAGTTTCTTATAGCCTTCATAGCGGGCTTTGCTTTCTTCTTCATTTTCTTTGAAGAGTTTTTCCGCCATTTCGGGTTGCGTCTTTTTCAGCGAGGAGTAACGGGTTTCACCGAGGATGAATTCCTGATAGCTTCCCGTAGGTTCTTTGCTGTCGAGCGAGAAAGGATTCTTGCCTTCTTCTGCCAGCTGAGGATTGTATCTGTACAGCTGCCAGTATCCGCAATCTACCGCACGTTTTTCTTCGTCCTGGCTCTTGCTCATGTTGATACCGTGGTTGATACAAGGAGCATAAGCGATGATCAAAGAAGGTCCGTGATATTTCTCAGCTTCTACGATCGCGTTGAGGAACTGCTGTTTGTTGCTGCCCATGGAAACCTGAGCAACATATACATAGCCGTAGCTCATAGCCATCATACCGAGGTCTTTCTTCTTCACGCGTTTACCGGAAGAAGCAAACTTCGCAACGGAACCCGTAGGGGTGGATTTGGAAGCCTGACCGCCAGTGTTGGAGTAAACTTCGGTATCGAGAACGAGTACGTTCACATCTTCGCCGGAAGCGAGTACGTGATCGAGTCCGCCGTATCCGATATCATAAGCCCAGCCGTCACCGCCGAAGATCCAGATGGATTTTTTCACGAGACAATCTTTTGCTTTGAGGATCTCTTCGCAGAGTGCGTCGCAATCACAGCCACAGCCCTTGCAGCCTTCAACGGCTTTCACAAGTTTTTCAGCGGCTGCTTTGCTGCCTTCTGCATCGTCCATGTTCGCGAGCCATTCTTCGCAAGCTGCTTTGCCTTCTGCAAAATCAGCCCATTTTTCAGCGAGAGCGGTTACTTCCGCAGCAAGTTTCTGGCGGCGAGCCTTGTAAGCGAGGTTCATGCCGTAACCGAATTCTGCGTTATCTTCAAACAGGGAGTTAGCCCAAGCAGGTCCGTGACCTTCTTTGTTTACAGTGTAAGGGCATGTAGGGGAGGAACCGCCGTAAATGGAGGAGCAACCCGTAGCGTTAGCGATGATCATTCTGTCACCGAACATCTGGGTAACTACTTTTACATAAGGAGTTTCGCCGCAGCCTGCGCATGCGCCGGAGAACTCGAACAGAGGCTGATTGAACTGGCTTCCCTTAACAGTGCTTCTCTTGAAGGAAGAAGTGTCTGCAACGGGAGCGTCAACTGCATATTCCCAGTTCTTCGCGTCTGCGTCCACAACTTCATCCAAAGGTACCATTTCGAGTGCCTTGTTCTTTGCAGGGCAGACATTTGCGCAAACGCCGCATCCCATACAGTCGAGCGGGGAAACCTGCATTCTGAACTGTGTGCCTTTGAGGCCTGTTGTCGGTTTCGTAACGAATGTATCGGGCTTTTGAGCATCGTCCGCAATAACTACGGGACGGATACAAGCGTGCGGGCAGACGAAGGAGCACTGGTTACACTGGATGCAGTTTTCAGGGATCCACTTCGGAACTTTGACCGCAACGCCGCGTTTTTCAAATTTGGTAGTTCCGACAGGAACGGAACCGTCTGCATTGAATGCGGAAGTAGGGAGTTTATCGCCTTCGAGAGCGAGGATAGGATGAACGACGTTTTTGAAGTATTCGTTATCCGCAACGGCAGCCATGGGAGCGCCTTCTGTTGCGTTTTTCCAGCTGTCGGGATATTTAACTTCAACGAGTCCGCTCTTTGCGGAATCGATAGCCGCATAGTTCATGTTTACAACGGCATCGCCCTTTCTGGAGAACTTCTTGTAAACAGCTTTCTTCATGAAATCTGCTGCTTCTTCGTAAGGCATGATGGAGTCATTGATATAGAAGAATGCGGACTGCATGATCGTGCTGGTCTTGCCGTTCAGACCGATTTCGGAAGCGATCTTGATACCGTCGATATTATAGAATTTAAGCTGTTTTTCAGCGATCTGACGTTTTACCTTAGCGGGGAGGTTCTTTTCAAGCTCTTCGAGGGTGTTCCAAGGAGAGTTGAGGAGGAATTTACCGCCTTTCTTTGCGTCGGAAAGCATGTCATAACGGGTAATGTAAGAAGGGTTATGGCAGGCAATGAAGTCCGCGCTGTCGATGAGGTAAGAAGACTGAATGGGGGTTTTACCGAATCTGAGGTGAGAAACGGTGATACCGCCGGATTTTTTGGAATCATAGAAGAAGTAAGCCTGCGCATACATATCGGTGTGGTCGCCGATGATCTTGATGGAATCTTTGTTTGCGCCGACCGTACCGTCGGAACCGAGCCCGTAGAACTTACAGGAAATAGAGCCTTCCGGAGCGGCATCGTATTTCTCGGAGAAATCGAGCGAAGTGTTGGTCAAGTCATCATAGATACCGACAGTGAAGTGGTTCTTGGGTTCCTTCTGTTCGAGGTTCTTATAAACCGCATAGCACATGGAAGGATTGAACTCTTTGGAGCCGAGACCGTATCTTCCGCCGACAACTTTGATATTGGAAACGCCTTTTTCGAAGAGAGCGGAGCAAACGTCGAGGTAAAGGGGTTCACCGAGGGAGCCGGGTTCTTTGGTTCTGTCGAGAACAGCGATCTTCTTGCAGGTCTTAGGCAGAGCAGCAAGGAAAGCATCGGTTACGAAAGGACGATAGAGACGGACTTTTACGAGACCGACTTTATGGCCTTCTTTGTTCATCTTGTTGATGGTTTCTTCCATAGCGTCAGCGCCGCTGCCCATAATGACAACAACGTTTTCAGCATCGGGAGCACCGCAGTAATCGAACAGATGATAATTTCTGCCGGTGAGCTTGGACACTTTGTCCATCATTTCCTGAACGATAGCAGGGGTTGCGAGATAATACTTGTTCGCGGTCTCCCTGTTCTGGAAATAAGTATCGCCGTTCTGAGCCGTACCTTTCTGGATCGGGTGCTCAGGGTTGAGTGCGCGTTTTTTGAAATCATCGATATCATTCATATCGACGAGGGCTTTCATTTCGTCGTAATCGATCACGTCGATCTTGGAAACTTCGTGCGAAGTTCTGAAACCGTCAAAGAAATGCAGGAAAGGCACTTTTGCTTTGAGGGTGGAGAGGTGTGCAACGAGCGCGAGATCCATAACTTCCTGAACGGAACCGGAAGCGAGCATTGCAAAACCGGTCTGGCGGCAAGCCATAACGTCCTGATGATCGCCGAAAATATTGAGGGAATGAGCGGCGATAGCACGTGCGCTGACGTGGAATACGGTCGGCATCAATTCGCCCGCGATCTTGTACATGTTAGGGATCATGAGCAAAAGACCCTGGCTTGCAGTGTAAGTAGTGGTGAGAGCGCCTGCAGAAAGGGAACCGTGAACGGCACCTGCAGCGCCGCCTTCGGACTGCATTTCGGCAAGTCTGAGCTTCTGGCCGAACATGTTTACTCTGCCTGCGGTAGCCCATTCGTCTGCAACTTCCGCCATAGGCGAAGAAGGAGTAATGGGGTAGATGGCCGCAACTTCAGAGAAGGCATAAGCGACGTGGCTGGCGGCGGTATTGCCGTCAATCGTCATCTTCTTCATACTAAAAATAACCTCCGGATACAATAATTTTTCACTGATAATCGATCCTGACCTGAAAAAAGGTCAAAAATCATATTTATTATAATGTTTTTTCAAAAAATAGTCAATATAAAAGAGCGTATTTCGTTAAATTATTCTGACGGATCAGTGAAAACAAAAGAAATGTATTGAAAATTGTTGAGAAAATTTTTTGCATTTGCTATAATGAGTAAACTATGAAAGCCGTTAAATTTGACAACGTAAAATTTGCTTATGGCGACGGTGGCGGTGACTATGCCGTCAACGGTGTTACCCTTGAAATAGAAGAGGGGGAGTTTGTTGCCGTTCTGGGCAGGAACGGGAGCGGGAAATCCACGCTTGCAAAACTTATCAACGCTCTGCTTGTTCCCGAAACGGGTAAAGCGGAAGTGTTCGGAATGGATACATCCGATGAGAAAAAGACGTTTGAGATCCGTAAAAGTGCGGGCATGGTATTTCAGAACCCTGACAATCAGATGGTAGCCTCTATTGTGGAAGACGATGTTGCGTTCGGGCCTGAGAATATCGGACTTTCCCGCGAAGAGATCGGAGAAAGGATAGATTTTGCACTCAAAGCCGTCGGAATGCAGGAATATCGCCAGGCAACGCCGTCAAGGCTTTCGGGCGGACAGAAGCAGCGCATAGCGATCGCGGGTGTGCTTGCCATAAAGCCGAAAATCATGATACTCGACGAATCCACTGCGATGCTCGATCCTAAGGGCAGATGCGAAGTAATGGACGTCATCAAAAGGCTGAATAAGGAAGAAGGGATAACAGTCATACTCATTACGCATTTTATGGAAGAGGCTCTCGAAGCGGACAGGGCTATCGTCATGCACCGCGGCGAAGTAGTGATGGACGCAAAGCCCGAAGAAATATTTTCGTGCAGTGAAGAACTTGAATCTTATAATCTCACGTTGCCGCGTGCGGCGTATATTTCAAAAAAACTGATCGAAGGCGGTTTGCCTATCAAAGGCGCGTTTAATGCGGAAGATCTGGCGGAGGAATTATGCGGATTGTTGCACAAGGATTGACATATACTTATAATCCGAAATCCCCGTTTGCTTCGCAGGCGCTCAAAGGCGTGGATCTGACGATAGAGGAAGGAGAATTTTTCGGGATCATCGGTCATACAGGAAGCGGGAAAACTACGTTTGTGCAGCATCTGAACGCACTTATAAAAGTTACGGGCGGAGTGCTGAAAGTGGGGGATTACGATCTTTCGGATAAGAAATGTAAGTTTTTGGAACTGCGCAGCAAGGTCGGTATGGTCTTTCAGTATCCCGAATATCAGCTTTTTGCGGAAACAGTGGAAAAAGACGTGATGTTCGGTTTAAAAAATTTCCGCAAGGAAATGAAAGAAGAGGAGATGAAAGCGGCTGTACGCGAGGCGGTCGAAATGGTCGATCTCGATTATGATGCCATAAAAGATAAATCTCCGTTTGAACTTTCGGGCGGACAGAGGAGGCGCGTTGCGATCGCGGGAGTGATTGTGACAAAACCTGAAATTCTGATTCTTGATGAGCCTGCGGCGGGGCTGGATCCGCTCGGTAAACAAGAGATCATGGCACTTCTTCATTCCATACACGGGAAAACTTGTAAAACGGTCATTATCGTGTCTCACGATATGGACGAGATCGCCGAAAACTGTACGAGAGCTGCGGTCTTTGCAGGCGGTAAAGTGATCATGGAAGACACGCCTTCTGGAATTTTCAAGCGTTCGGATGAATTGCAGGCATTGGGATTGGATATCCCTGTAACTGCAAAGTGCGCAAAAATTCTTTCGGAACACGGTATCGGGGTGGATACGGATTTCACCTGCGATGATTTTATATCAAAAATTTTGCAAAAGTATGCCGCGCAAAGCGGAAACGAGGGAAGCAGGTAATATAGATGCTCAACGACGTTACGTTCGGACAATATTATCCCACGAAATCATTCGTGCACAATATGGATCCACGCGCGAAGATCGTATTCGTGATCGCGTATATCGTGGCGATTTTTCTTGCCGACAATTTTTACGGACTTGCGGCGGTAACGGTGTTTTTGCTGTTGGTCGTGTTTCTTTCGCGTGTTCCGTTCGGCAGGGTGCTGCGTTCGGTGAAGATGATACTGTTTTTGATCATATTTACCGCGATCCTGAATTTGTTTTTCTATTCGGGAGAAAGCGCGTATGATCCTCTTGTCAAGTGGGGAATTATCAAGATAACGCAGGAATCAGTTGTGAATATGATCTTTCTTTCGTTCAGGCTGTTTCTTCTCGTGATGGGTACGGCGGTTCTGACTTTGACAACGACTCCCGTTGCGCTTACGGACGGTATAGAAAGTTTGCTTACGCCTTTGAAATGGATCAGGTTTCCAGTGCATGAACTTGCATTGATCATGAGTATTGCGCTTCGTTTTATTCCGACACTTATGGATGAAACGAACAGGATCATTGCGGCACAGAAAGCGCGCGGCGCGAATTTTGAATCGGGCGGACTGATCAAGCGAGCGAAAGCGGTCGTTCCGATTCTGATACCTCTTTTGGTGAGCGCGTTCAGGCGTGCGGAAGATCTCGGCGATGCGATGGATGCGCGCTGTTACAGCGGAGCGAAGGGCAGGACGAAATATAAAAAACTGACTTTTACATGGCGTGATCTTTTAGGACTTATATTTATCGCAGGACTGATCACGGGAATCGTTTTTCTCAATCTTAATTTCGGCGGAAAATTTGCCATTCTGGCTCTTATCAACGGCTGAGGCGGGGTGAAAGATGAACATTGCGCTTTCAGTATGTTATGACGGAACAGATTACAGTGGATGGCAGATACAGAAAAACGGAAGGACGGTTCAGGGAGAACTGGAAAGAGCTGTTTTTGAAACTTTCGGCGTTTCGGCGAGAGTTACAGGAAGCGGTAGGACGGATGCGGGTGTACACGCAGCCGGTCAGATCTGTAATTTTTCTCTTTCCGACAGCATAAAAATTGTACCGGAGCGGATAGCCGATGCGCTGAACGTGCATTTGCCTTATGATGTTCGGGTACAGCAGAGTGCAAAAGTCCGCGAAGATTTCGATGCTTGTCGCAGTGCTAAGAAAAAGACTTATCGATATAAAGTCTATTTTTCCCGCCGTGAAAATCCGCTTTTCGAAAGATACGCGGTGCGGTTTAGCGGTGATCCTGACTTTGCGCTCATGCGTGAATGTGCGGATGTGTTGGAAGGCGAGCACGATTTTGCGGCTTTCTCTTCTACGGGTTCGTCAGTGAAAACGAGTGTCCGAAACTTGTATTCCGTTGAAATCGGTCCATGGGCCGATGAACTCGGTGAAACGGTTTTCGGAATTTTCATAGACGTTTGCGGCAACGGTTTTTTGTACAATATGGTGCGGATCATAGCGGGCGCTGTACTTGACTGCGGCGTTGGAAAACTCAATGTATCCGCAGTGAAAGAAGCGTTGCAAACGGGCAACAGGGAACTTTTAGGCAAAACAATGCCTGCAAAGGGGTTGACGCTCATGCAGGTGGATTACGGTTATCCGATTTTCAGATAAAATATCGGTGCGGCATTGCCGTACAAAGGGGTATTCTATGGAATTTTTTATCATATTGGGCGGACTTATGGAGCTTTGCGATCCTTCGCTCGAATACAATGTATCTAATTTAAAGACGTTGAGTGTTTTAGCCGCTGTCGGAATTGCTTTGGGCGTATACGCGATCGTTTATGTTTTCAAGGCGATCGGGCTTTCGACCATGGCGCGCAAAGCGGGTAAAAATAAACTTGTATGGTGTGCGTTTGTGCCTTTTGCAAGTACTTATCTCATGGGTGAACTTTCAGACGGTATGAAGATAGGACAGAAAAAGATGAAAATCAGTCTTTTTGCGCTGATCGCCGAACTTCTGTTTGTCATCACATGGCTTATGGCGCAGGTACCCGTAATGTATGCTTTCATGGATCCGTCGCGTTATATTCTGGAAGTTTCCAAGAACGGGGTATGGTATGTGTCCGGTTTTACCGAGAAGATCCCGCTTGCAGTATATAATATTTATAAAGTCGGTACAGTGCTTGAAATGATTTTCTATATTGTACAGACCATAACGTTTGTATTTTTGCTGGTGGCTTTTTTCAGAGTATATTCTCCTGCCACATATATTTGGATGGCAGTACTCTGCGCATTCATTCCTCTTGCAACGGCGTTTTTGATTTTTGCATTCCGCAACAGAAAAGCGATCGATTACGAAGCTTATATGCGTGCGAGGGTAGAGCAAATACAGCGTATGCAGCAGCAACAGTACGGAAATCCTTACAATCCTTACGGCGGTAACCCTTACGGAAATCCCCAAAACCCTTACGGAAATAATCCTTATGGAAATCCTCAGAATCCTTACGGTGCGCCGCAGCAGGGAGCGCCGCATGGCAAAGAACCCGATGATCCGTTTGGAGAGTATGCGAGCGGAAAAAAGACGGATGATGATCCGTTCAGTGATTACGGTTCGGGCTCAGATAACAAGAAAGATTAGAAATTTACAGCGCGCGTTATAAAACGCGCGCTGTTTTGTAGTGCTGTTTTGCACGGTAATGCCAACGAATATGTAGGTTTCAGGATTGACAGAAAAAGCAAATTATGTTATAATTTCCTTCATAAGGAGAAGGTTTATGAAAAGCGAAAATATAGCGGCAATATCCACGGCGGCGGGTAAAGGCGGGGTGGCGGTTATTCGTCTGAGCGGTGACAGTCCGCTTTCAGTCGCAGAAAAAATGTTTTTGCCGAAAGGAAAAACCAAAGTATCGGATTTTGAACCGTACAGAATGTATCCGGGCGAAATTTGTGCTGAAAATTTCAAAGATTTTGGGTTATGTGTATATTTTCGCGCCCCGCATAGTTTTACGGGGGAAGATATCGTGGAATTTCATTGCCACGGCGGCACGAGTATTGCGCGCGGCATTTTGGAAAGAGCCGTCAGTCTCGGTTGCCGCTATGCCGATCGCGGTGAGTTTACGCGCCGTGCTTTCCTGAACGGAAAACTCAGCCTTTCTTCTGCGGAAGGGCTGATCGATATGATTAACGGAGAAAGCGAGGCGGAAGTGCGCGCGGGTTATATGCTTTACGGCGAACGGCTGAAAAGCATTGCAGACAGAATGCAGGAGGAACTAACCGAAATATTGGCTGGTATTGATGCCGATATAGATTTTCCGGAAGAAGATATCGAACACACCGACTTAAAAGATATCAAAGACAGGATCGGAAAAATCAGGGAAGAACTCCGTACGCTTTGCGCTACATACAAAACGGGTGCAAAGATCAGGCAAGGCGTAAATGTAGTTATTGCAGGAAAGCCGAATACGGGTAAAAGTTCGCTTTTAAATGCGCTTTTGGGTTCGGATAAAGCTATTGTCTCTTCTGTCGCGGGAACAACGCGTGACGTTGTGGAAGGTACTCTTGAAATCGAAGGGGTGCGGTTTAATCTTTTCGATACAGCAGGTATTCGAGAAAGCGGCAATGAGATCGAAAATTTCGGAATAGAGCGCGCAAAACGCCTGATAGAAGGCGCGGATCTTATACTGTTTGTGTTGGATGCTTCCGAGAAAATGTCTGAGGAAGACAGAGAGATCTTTAACAGTCTTACGGATAAGGAAAAAATCGTTGTATTTAATAAAAACGATCTCAGCGAAAAGATGAATATGGAAGTTGAGCCGGATGTCTGTATCTCCGCAAAGACGGGTAAAAATATAGATCAGTTGAAAAAGCTGATGTATGAGCGCGGGATGGGAGAAACGGATACGGATGCTGCATATCTTATCGAAAGCAGGCATTATGCCGCTTTTTCAGCCGCACTCAGTGAGTTGGATGAGGCGATGTCGGTTTGCGGCGATGTTCCGCTTGATCTGTTGGGGATACACTTGAAAGCAGCTTGGGACAAACTCGGCGAAATCAGCGGGCTGACGGCATCCGAGGAGATTATCAACGAAATTTTTGCAAAATTCTGCGTCGGGAAATAGATTGTTTTAACGATTAAAGGGAGGAAGACAAAGTGGTCAACCTGGAACTTTACAGAGTCTTTTACACAGTGGCAAAATGCGGAAGTATTACGCGTGCGGCGGATGAACTTTATATCAGTCAGCCTGCGGTTTCTCAGGCTATTAAACAACTGGAAGGTCAGCTCGGCACGTCGCTTTTCGACCGTACCCATAAAGGAATGGTGCTTTCCGAACATGGCGGAAAACAAATTTTTGATATTGTCAGTCGTGCACTTTCCGAACTGGGGGAGGCGGAAGAGAAGTTGAAGGAGATACGTTCTTCGGCTACCGGAACGCTTCGTATCAGTGCGTCTGATACTATATTTTCTTATATTCTTATTGATAAGATAGAGGAATTTCACAGGAAATATCCCGCAGTAAAGCTCAATCTGAATAACTGTATAACGACGGAAGCGCTTGAACTTTTAAAAAACGGAAAGTGCGACATAGCATTTTTAAATCTTCCTGTGGACGAAAAAGATATAACGCTTTCAAACGTATTAATGCCTCTGCATGATACATTTGTTGCGAGCGGAAAATTTTCTGCGCTTGCTGAGAAACCTGTTCCGCTTGGAAATATGCAGGATTATCCTCTCTTGATGCTCGGAACGAATACGGTAACGCGCAAAGCGATCATCGGTTTTGCGCATTCGATCGGAATACATCTTCACCCCGAAGTGGAGTGCGGCGGACTGGAACTTATGATCCGCCTTGCTAAGAGCGGGGTAGGTATAGCCTGTGTACCGAGGGAATACGTTAAAAAAGAATTGGAGGAGGGAAGCCTTATTGAGATTTTAACATCTCCCGAGCTTCCGTCGCGTGCGGTGGGTATAGCTTTCCCTAAGGGGCAGGCTGTTTCATATGCGACAAAAGAATTTTTTAAGCTTTTTGATAAAGAATAAAATAGTTTTAATCAAAAAACGCAAAAATAAGGTATTTTAGTTAAAAAACAAAAAACCCGCCTTTCGGTAAATTTCCGAAAGGCGGGTTTTTCAATATGATTATTTAAATTTAAAATCAGCCGATGATATTGTGCATATCGTAGAGCCCTGCGGGTTTTCCGCACATGAATTTTGCGGCTTTTACCGCGCCAGCGGCAAAAACTTTTTTGCTCCTTGCGCTGTGTGACAGGGTGATGATTTCATCTTCGCCTGCAAACATAACTTCGTGTTCTCCTACAATAGTGCCGCCTCGGACGGCATGGATACCGATTTCTTTTTTCTCTCTTGCTCCGACCATGCCTTCTCTGCCGTAAGTATATGTTTTACTGCCGTCAAAAGCCTCGTTGGCGCTTTCAGCGAGCATAAAAGCGGTTCCGGAAGGGGCGTCTTTTTTCAGATTGTGGTGTTTTTCTATGATTTCAATATCAAACTGCTCTCCGAGAAAAGCGGCCGCTTCTTTGACAAGTTTTTGTAAGAGATTTACTCCTACGGAAAGGTTTGCAGTCTTAAATACGGGCATTTTTTCCGAAGCAGAATTGATTGTCTTTAAATCTTCTTCGGTATAACCCGTTGCACATAAAACGATGGCGCAGTTTTTCTTTTCTGCAAAATTCAGAATGTTTTTAAGGTTTGCCGCGCTGGAAAAATCGATGATGACATCGGGAATTTCTTTGACTTTTGAAAACGAGTCATATACGGGAACGTCGTCGAAATTGCCGTTTTTAAGGTCTACTCCGCAAATACACTGTGTATCAGCGTCTTCCTTTACGATTTCATAGACATTTCTACCCATATGCCCGAAAATACCGCTGATCAGAATGTTTATCATATTAATTCTCCGTAAAATACTTGAAAGTAGAAAAACAGGATAAAACCTGTTTTCTGTTTGTACTGTCCGTTACTGCAAAAAGGCAAAAATCGGGCAGGATATTTAAAGATAACTTAAAATTAACCGACTACTTTCAGACCGAAATCAGTAAGAATTTTAACAAGCTGTTCTTTATGTGCAGGTTCGAGTTCGGTAAGGGGAGCGCGAGGTTTTCCGCCGCTGAGGCCGATCATTTCCGCCGCTGCTTTTGCGGGAATGGGGTTTACTTCCATAAACATCGCATCGATAACGGGGAGCATTTTGTCTTGGATCTCGTTTGCGGAAGCAAGATCGCCCGCCTGCATATAGTTATAAAGCTGTTTGGTCTCTTTAGGGATGATATTGGAAGTAACGGATATGAGTCCCGAGCCGCCGATTGCGAGAATGGGCAGGTTAAGGTTGTCGTCTCCGGAATAGAGAGCGCATTTACCGCGGATTCTGCGCATGGTTTCGCAGATCTGTTCCATATTTCCGCAAGCCTCTTTCAAGCCCGCTATGTTTTTTAATCCTGCAATGCGTTCCATCGTTGCAGGGAGAATATTCACCCCTGTGCGAGGCGGAACGTTATAGCAGATGATGGGAATATTCACCGCGTCCGAAATGGTTTTATAATACTCATAGATACCGTTCTGAGTGCATTTGTTATAATAGGGGGTGACCACGAGCAGACCGTCAGCACCGAGTTCTTCCGCTTTGCGGCTTGCCTGAACGGCCGCAGCGGTATTGTTTGAGCCGCTGCCGAAAATAAGTTTTGCGCGTCCCGCGTTTCTTTTTACGGAGAAACGCATCACTTCTTCTTTTTCTTCGGCGGTCATTGTAGCAGGTTCACCCGTAGTGCCGAGGATGACAAGTGCGTCCGTACCGTTTTCGATCTGAAAATCGATCATTTTCCCGAATGAATCAAAATCGACACTGCCGTCCTTAGCGAAAGGTGTGATCATAGCAGTTGCAGTTCCGCGAAACAGTTCTTTCATAATAGATCTCCTTATCCGAATATGGAAAACTTATCTGAATGATATTTTATGCTCAAAGAGTAAAAAGGATTCCGTAAGTTTAGTCAAGGTATCCTTTGGCAGCGAGAAGTTCCGCCATGAGGACAGCGCCGCCTGCCGCGCCGCGCAGGGTGTTGTGAGAAAGACATACAAATTTATAATCGAAGAGGATGTCTTCGCGCAGTCTGCCGACAGAAACAGCCATTCCGCCTTCAAGGTTTCTGTCGAGTTTTGCCTGAGGACGATCGTTTTCTTCAAAATAATGCAGGAATTTTTTGGGCGCGCTGGGCAATTCAAGCCTTTGTGCTTCTCCTGAAAATTCGTCCCATGCGCGAAGGATTTCTTCTTTGGAGGGCTTTTTCTCGAAAGAAACGAACACAGCGGCGGTATGACCGTCGGAAACGGGAACGCGCAGACACTGTGCGGTGATCTTGGGAGAAGTTGCATTGATGATTTCGTTATTTTGGATTTTTCCCCAGATTTTAAGAGGTTCGCATTCCGATTTTTCTTCTTCGCCGCCGATATAGGGGATCACGTTATCGATGATCTCGGGCATACGGTCAAAGGTTTTTCCTGCGCCGCTGATCGCCTGATAGGTACAGACAGCCGCGGCTTTCACACCGTACTTCATGAGCGGGTGAAGAGCAGGGACATAGCTTTGCAAAGAGCAGTTACTCTTGACTGCAATAAAACCGCGCTTTGTGCCGAGGCGTTTTCTCTGCGCAGGAATAATTTCCGCATGGTCGGCATTGATTTCCGGAATGATCATAGGAACATCGGGAGTGCCTCTGTGTGCGGAATTGTTGGAAATAACGGGTACTTCCGCTTTTGCGTATTTTTCTTCGAGAGCGCGGATTTCGTCTTTTTTCATGTTTACCGCGCAGAACACAAAATCAACGAGTTCTGCAATTTTATCGATATCTTTTTCAGCATCGAAAACGATCATATCTTTATAGCGCTCGGGAATAGGGGAAGACATAGCCCAGCGGTTTTTTACGGCGTCCTCATATCTTTTTCCTGCGGAAGAAGGGGAAGCCGCGAGAGCAACGGGATTAAACCAGGGATGGTTTTCAAGAAGAAGACAGAATCTTTGACCAACCATTCCGGTTGCACCGATAATTGCAACGTTGTATTTTTTCATAATAAAACACACTCCTGTGTAAAAAATTTTTTGATTGAGTGAAAAATAAAAGCGGCGAAGCCGAAAGCACCGCCGCATATTATTTTGCTCGTATGACCCGCTTTAAACAAACGGAGATCCCGTTTGAAAACAAACGGAAAAGATCGGGCAAAAATAGCACTCCACGTCGGTGACAGTCGGAAAGGTATTAACCTTTACGCCCAGCAAAGGACACATCGGCAGTGCCGCGCTTCGGCGGAGACGCCCTTTCCTCGCACCGGAATCGCCGAATTCCGTATGTGGCGCAAGTAATGATGCTCATCCGCTCCTCTATTTCGCAAAGAGATTTTAACACAACAAAACGTAAATGTCAAAGAAATTTCTTTCGCAAAGCAAGATTCTTTTTTTAATTTACAAAATTGTAATCTTTCTTGCGTTAAAAAAAGTAAATACGGTGAAATTGCCGAATAATTTTCAGACGGTAGGGAAATTTAATTGAAATATTTTCCGATTTGTAGTACAATATAAAAACCAATGTAAAAACGCGGGGATAGTCCCGCCGGAGGAAATATGGCGCGTCAAGGCGAAAAGAAAGGTTTTATTGCCAGAATGCTTGAAGGCAAGGAAAGAGATGAGGAATACGCAAGAAGCACTTTGCCGACCAGCCGCTGGTCATTATTCTGGGATATTTTCAAGGGCAGATTTTCTAAACTTGTGATCGTGAATCTGTTAATGCTTATATTCTGTATACCGCTGGTTGTGGTATTCTTTTTAAGATACTCTTATATTGCGGTGCAGGGCTCCACGTTGCCGTTTTCTTCCTTTCTCGGAAGCGGATATGCGCAGGCAGTAAATACGATCGGTCTTTCCGAGCAAATGCTCAATTCAACGAATATGATGTTCGGATTGTTTTTGATACTTGTGGCACTAATCGCAGGGATCGGTATTTCGGGCGGAATGTATGTTATCCGTAATATGGTCTGGACGGAAGGCATTTTTGTAGCAAACGATTTTTGGCGCGGGATCAAAATAAATATCGGAGTAGTGCTCAAATCTACTTTGTTTTATTCGATCATGCTGTATCTTCTTTTCCTTGCGATCGGTCAGTCTAATCTGATCATTGCGGTAGGCGCGGGAAATGAGGTTCTTTTCACTATATCGAAAGTAATTTCTTATATAGCGATCGGTTTATTTACTTTAATGTATCTTTGGATGCTTTCAATGGGCGGAAGTTACAAACTTAAATTTTTCCAGCTTTTGAAGAACGCATTCCTGATGACGTTCGGACTTATCTTTCAGAATGTATTTTTTGTTGTTCTGATGGCAATTCCTGCGATCCTTATTCTGCTCGGTTCTTTTTTCCAGATCATCGGGATCATAATCATGATTTTGTTCGGCTTATCTTATATGCTTTTGGTTTGGCTCGACTACACCCAGTGGGCGTTCGATAAATTTATTGAAACGCGCAGGGAAGGCGGAAAAGTCAACCGCGGTATTTATTCCAAGGTCGATAGGAAAGGCGGCGCACAGAGTAAAGCAATTCAGGAATATCAGCAGAATCTGGAAGAGGCGCTCAGCGTAAAATCCGATTTGTCGTCGAGGCCGATCAAGCCTATCACAGACGATTTGAAAGTTTACGAACTTCCTGACTCATTCTCTCGTGAGGACTTGAAAAAGCTGCGTGAATCCAAGCAGATGATCGTGGAAGACACGCAGAAATATGCGCAGGAGCATATCAATGACGAGAAATATGTAACTTATAACGCGAAGTTTGAGGAAAAGGAAGAGGAAGAAAAGAATAATAAAGATAAAAAGAAGAGCAAGAAAGCGGACAGCAAGGCTTCGTCCGATCAGAAAAAAGAGGACAAGTAATGGACGGGGCATACACAAATCTTGCCGACTGGTTTGAATATCTCAATAAAGACTGCGACTATGAAAAATGGTCGCAGTATTTGCATGAAAAACTTTTGTTCGCGGGTGTCCGTTCGGGAATAGGTCTTGATATAGGTTGCGGAAGCGGGAAGTTCACGCGCGCGCTTACGAAAATGGGTTATCATATGACGGGCTTCGACATAAGCGCACAAATGCTCGCGAAAGCACAGCAGTTGAATGCCGAAGAAGGGGTATTTCCGCTGTTTGTACAGGAAGACGTCCGCAATCTCAGGTTTCACGGCAGAGCGGATTTTGTCATCAGTGTGAATGATTGTTTTAACTACGTTCCGCAATCGGATTTAGCCAAGGCGTTCGGGAAAATTCGAGGTTGTCTTAAAAAAGGCGGTATATTCTGGTTTGATATTTCTACGGAATATAAACTTCGCGAAGTGATCGGCAATAACGCTTTTTGTGAAGACAGGGAAGAACTTGCATATCTCTGGTTTAACCGCCTTTGCGACGAGCGGGTAGAAATGGATTTTACAATGTTTGTCAAAAGGCAAGACGGATTATTTTCAAGGAGCGACGAGCGTCACGTTCAGTATATCCATAAAAAAGAGAATGTATATGAAGAATTGGACAAGTGCGGATTTGATGTCTTGCTGACGGAAGGCGCATTCGGAGATGCGCAAGATAAAATGCGGCTGAATTTTCTTTGCCGCAGAAGATAACAGTTGCTTGTAAGGTGTGCGTGAGGATAAAAAGATGAAAAAGACAGAAAATAAAATTTTGCGTGGGCTTATTTGCGGCGGTGAAGTCTCTCTTGCAGTAGCGGATACGACACAGCTTGTAAATGAAGCGATCAGGATACACGGATTATCTGCATTGTCGGCGGCGGCACTTGGCAGAACGCTTACGGTCGCGGCGTATATGTGTTCGGGTCTGAAAACGGAAGGGAGTGCTCTTTCTGTAACGATCAAAGGAGACGGCGCGGGCGGCTCTGTTTACGTCAGCGGAGATAAACTTTTGCATATGCGCGGATATATCGAGAATCCCGTCTGCGATCTTCCGCCCAATGCGCTCGGGAAACTGGACGTAGGCGGATGTGTCGGGAAGAATGGTTATCTGTCTGTCGTGCGCGATGACGGGGAAAATGTACCTTTTGTCGGAACTACACCGCTCGTCAGCGGAGAGATAGGCGAGGATTTTGCGGCATATTTTGCTTACAGCGAGCAACTTCCCACGGCTATCGCAGTAGGAGTAAAAATTTCAAAAACGGGTGAGTGTTTAGGCGCGGGCGGCGTTTTTATGCAGCCGATGCCGGGAGCGAGCGAGGAAAGTTTACGCTTTGTGGAAGATACGATCGGGAAGTTTTCAGCGATCAGCAGTTTAATGGAAGAGTTTTCTGCAGAAGAAGTTACGGAAAAATATTTCGGCAATGTCAATTATTACACGTTAAAACCCGAATACAAATGTAATTGCAGCAGAAATTATATAGAGGGGATCCTCACAGCCATGGGCGAAGAGGAGTTGCGGTCAGTGATCGCGGAGCAGGGCAAGATCAGTGTACATTGTCATTATTGCAATACTGATTATGAATTTTCTCCGGAGGATACGGAAAAACTGATCGCATCGATGAAATGAACGCACGGAAGAAATGAGGTAAGGATGGAGGATAAAATTGTCAGTTTTGATCTGAGCGCGGAAACGCTGCTCGATCTTGCGGATAAAAAATTTGAAGAAAAAGATTATGTCGGGGCTTTACGCATCTTGTCAAAGTCGGTGGAGCGAAACGGCGCAGGTTCGGAAGAATATGCGCTTTTTGCGGATATCTACGACGCAATGGACCTGTTTGAGATGTCGGCATTTTATTGGTTTCGCTATCTTGATGTTTGTGCCGAAGATGAAATGGTGGATGCGTACGAAGGTCTTGCCGCCTGTTATTATAATCTCGGCAATGAAACAAAATCTGCTTATTATTATAATCTGATGTTGCAGGACAAGTATCTTACCCCGTCGAACGGAATGGAATTAGGTGAACTGTTTTCCATGCCTCCTGTAAAACGTCCGTTCAGGATCGTATATCCGCCGGAAGAAGCGGATTATTCGGAAGAAATCGATGCAGGGTTAAAAGCGATCAGAAGCGGAGATTTCAAGACTGCCGAAGAGCTTTTCTCATCGGTACACGAAAAGAGCGAATATTATAACGCAGCGAGGAATTTTCTTGCGGTCGGTTATCTGATGCAGGGAAAGAACGAAGAAGCGGAAAAAGTATGCTTGGAAATCTTGCGCGAAAAGCCTGATGATATACAGGTATTGTCGACATATGCCGCCGTTCTTACGGAGCAAGGTCGCAGGGACGAGAGCCGCGAGGCGGCAAAGCGGCTTGCTGCTTTTGATACGCAGTCAGCGGATGAGTTGTATAAAATTGCTACGGTTTGCTGTGAAAACGGTTTATACGAAGAAGCATATGAAAAATTCTGTATTTTGGAAAGACAGGTCAATTTTGATCTGACATTGCTTTATTTCAAATCGATCGCGGCATTCCGTTGCGGAAAAGTGCAGGAAAGTTTAAGGTCTTTATCGGAAATCATAGATGTATTTCCTGATGCGGCGGTCGCAAAATATTATTTCCGTGAGATCAGAAGATATTCCGAAGAAGGCGGAGAAGTTCCCGAAACCTGCTTTTTCTATCGTCTGCCGAAAGCGGAACACGATGCTCGGGTCAAATTTTTAATGGCGCTTATGGGGATTTCAGCGAAAGAACTTCGCCAGTATTGCGCCCAAACAGATTTGCGGGAATATATAGATTGGTGTTTTGATGAAGCAGACGGGACGGAAGTAGAAATTCAGTTGCTCGGCGCAAGGCTTGCCGTAAAGGGCGGAATGGACGCGCGGGTTAGGGAACTACTACTGGATTGTTCTGTAAACGATATCATAAAAGTAGAAACGATACGCTCCCTTGCCGCACGAAATAAGCCGATTGTTTTCGGTGTAGTGCTGGGTGATATATACAGATCTTTTGAATTTGAGCCGATTCAGATCGGTAGAGCAGGAAGATCTAAATTTATTTACGCGTACTCTTTATGCTTTACAAGGTTTGTGCTGATGGGTGACGGCAACGCACAGGCGATCCGCGCGTCGGCGGAATATATATATGACACGTTGTCGAAAGCAGACAAATTGTCTCTTGCCGCAGACGGAGACAGTCTTGCATGCGTAATTTATTTTACATCTTCCCGAGAAGCGGTAAACAATACGGAGCAGGCACTTCGTTTTACGGGCGCAAAATCGGAAGCGGTTTCGGCGCTTTTGGAAGCCTTGCGTGACGCTGTTGAGGATGAAGCCGCTATTGCGGATGCTGGCGCTATGTCGGAAGAAGAGAAAGACAAAGAAGCGAACGAAATCGCCTGTTCGGATTCAGAAATGAATAAGGAAACGGAAAAGGAGTAAGGGTTATGGAATTTATAGATTTTGACGAAATATTCAATCGTAAGATCGCGCAAATGATTGAAAAGCATGCGTCGGAAAAAACGGAAGAGGAGTGGGAAGATTATATTGCCGAAGCATATCAAAAATTCGGCGATACATATATAAAAAAGATCGATAATACGCCTCGCGGTTATTTTGCCGCTATGAGCGATGCAGAGTTATATGCGATGCTGAAAGAATACCTTCAACGCGATCTGCCCGTTTCCGATTTTCTTTGTGAAGAGTCAGAAAGGCGCGGCGTGAGCGAAGAGCTTTTATCTTTGCTTGACGAAAAGGAAGAGCATATCGTCCATTATGCGATCAATCTGATCGGCAGTGCGTCGGGTGCTTTGCCGAAATATGCGAAGATGCTCGGAAGCAGTGATTATGACGAACACGTCAAAGACGCTTTGTCTGATGTCCTTAAAGAACGGGCGGACGATGTGGTTGAAGAGATTCTTCCGCTGGTGAAAACGAAAAACAGACCTTACGCGCTGGAAATACTTTCAAGGCTGAAACAAAAAGATGAGCGCGCTTTTGAGGCTCTGCTGTCTGCGTTTAAAGAAGGGGAAAATATTCCTTTATATGCCGGTTATTTGGCTTCCTATGGGGATGTACGTGCCTTGCCCGTACTCATGGAAGAGATAGAGCGGGAAGACGTGAAATTTGTTGCGTTTCAGGAACTCAAATATGCCATAGAAGCGTTGGGCGGAGAATACACAAAGGATCGTGATTTTTCGGAAGATCCTGAGTATCAGGCGATAAAAGCTGCGTCTGCGGGTGCCGACATTTTCGGCGGTAAGAATGAGTCGAAAGTGTAAGTTGATTTTATCTTTTTAAATTTACTGTAAAAAAGAAGGGTTCACCCTTCTTTTTTTGATTTTGAGAAAAAGCGGAATAATAAGTTTTTTATTGCGCAAACTTATCTTCGGAGGGTAAAAAATATGGCAAATCAGCTTACGGCAAAAGACCTCGAAGTAATAGCGGGGATTCTCAAAGCGGAAGGCATGGCTTGTAAAAAAGCTCGTGTATATTCCAAAACTCTGACAGATACAGCACTTGCGGCATGTATGCAGGATGTTGCGGACTGTCATCAGGAACGTTTCAATAAATTGTTGAAAATGCTTGAAGGTAAATAAGGAGGGAATATGAATAAATCCGGAAAAAAAGATATGACGCTTTCTGAAAAAGATGCGTTGGAAGACATGTTATTTACAGAAAAACAGTTGCTGGACAGTTATTCGCTCGCGATCAAGGAAGGAAGCACAAAAAGTATCAGATCTGAATTTGTGCAGAATTTTACACATGCGCAGGAGAATCAGTTTATTGTATTTTCAGAAATGAAAGACAGGGGATATTATCCCGTAATGCCTGCTGAAAAGACGCAGATCCAGGAAAAAAGTAAAGAATTTTCCAAGGTAAGCGAACAACTCGGTTGATAAAATACCTCCGCAAGATTTATCTTGCGGAGGTATTTTATATTTTTATGAAAATAAAGTTGTTCTTAATTGTATTGTAGGGAAAAACGACAATGTGGCGGCAAAAAATGTTTGCCGTATTTTTTCGGATAAAAATTACAAAACAGTAATTTGGCAATTCTTCATGGCATTAAGAGCGTTTTGGTGGCTTTGGGGAGTAACGCCGGCACAGCAATTGCTTCTTACACTGATATTCAGTTCGGGACAAAAGGATTTTAAAAGAAAAGCGTTTGAGATCACGCAGATGTCCGTGCATAATCCGATCAGTTCCGCTTTAATAAAACCGCCGTCTTTTACATAATCGGCAAGTTCCGTACTTCCGAATGTAGGTTTATCAAAAATTTTACCTTCAACGGGTATCGAGTCCGCGATCTGCCATCCGTGAGAATTTTTAATGCAGTGCAGAACGGGAAGTTTCTTTCCTTCTTGCGTGGAAAGATAGTTTTCTCCGTGCGTGTCGCGCGTATACACAATTTCTTCTCCGTTTTGTTTTGCGGACAAAATTCTTTTTGCAACGCAAGGTACTATATTTTGCGCTTCGGCGGATCCCAAAGCTCCGTCTATAAAGTCGTTCTGCATATCAACGACGACCAGAATTGATTTTTCCATATCATTTCACCGAAATAAATTTCTTGCGGGATTATTTAGAGGAGAAAGCTTTTTCGTAATTTTCGATACTCTTTTTTACGATAGCTATGGCACTTTCTTTGCCCATGATCTCTTTTACGGAAGTAGTCTTATGTTCAAGAACTTTATAAACTTCGAAAAAGTGCATCATTTCGTCAAAGATATGTGCGGGCAACTGAGAGATATCCTGATAAATATTGTAGGTCGGTTCGCGGAAAGGAATTGAAATGATTTTTTCATCCATTTTTCCGTCATCGATCATGTTTATAACGCCTATCGGATAGCATTGAACAAGCGAAGCGGGAAGAATGGGTTCACTGCAAAGAACGAGGACGTCGAGCGGGTCATCGTCATCGGCAAGGGTACGGGGGATGAACCCATAGCTTGCGGGATATACGGTAGAGGTGTAGAGGACTCTGTCCAGGCGCAAAACGCCCGTTTCCTTATCAAGTTCGTACTTGCTTTTAGAGCCTTTGCTGATTTCAATATAACACATGAAGTCTTCGGAAGTTATTCTTTCTTTGGAGATGTCATGCCAGATATTCATATAGATTTCCTCGTTTTTTTCTATTTTAACATAAAGTGGCCTTGTAAGCAAGGCGGAAAGGGAAAAAAGAAAAAATTTGTAAAAGTTTTTTTGAAAATGGCAGATTTCACTTTGACAATTTCTTTCGGATATGTTATGATAATAAAGCTTATCGATCAAATTAATATTTTGATAAAATTGAGCGGATGCAGAAGTACCCAAGTGGCTCAAGGGGCTCCCCTGCTAAGGGAGTAGTACGGGAAACCGTAGCGCGGGTTCAAATCCCGCCTTCTGCGCCAAAAGGCGGATGCTGTATTTTCAGTATCCGTTTTTTTGTAAACTTTTAGCGCTAATGTACGTATAAAAATAAGTATAGGCAAAATCATGAAAAAAATCAGAGTGTTATTTGTATGTTTGGGAAATATTTGCCGTTCTCCGATGGGGGAGTTTATCTTTAAAGACATGGTCAAAAGATGCGGCTATGAAAATTTATTTGAAATAGCCTCAGCGGGAACAAGTTCGGAAGAAGCGGGAAATCCTGTATATCCTCCTGCACGTGCGGAGCTAGCAAAGCACGGTATTTCCTGCTTAGGTAAGTATGCCGTAAAATATTTGCCGACAGATTATAATAAGTATGATTATATTCTTGCCATGGAAGAAAGACACGTGCGTTCTGTTTGCCGTATAAGTCCCGATACGGAAAAGAAAGTATTTCGTCTGCGTGATTTTTGTAAACAACCTTCCGATATAGCCGATCCGTGGTATACAGGGGATTTTAAAACCGCATATGCTGAAATAGAGGAAGGTTGCTCAGATTTTTTGAGATGGTTGAAGATGAAAGGCGTTATAGAATAAAAAGATGAGATAAAAAATAAAAAAGTTTTGTTACGCCCCCTAAAATCGTTTTACTTTTTTAGAAAATAATGTATAATAGATTATGCTGTTTTTGAGCGATGAAAAATCTGTCAGCAAAAACAATCGAGGTGTAGCGCAGTTTGGTAGCGCGCTTGGTTAGGGACCAAGAGGTCGTGGGTTCAAGTCCCGTCACCTCGACCATAGGTGTTGATAAAACACTTAACAAAAAACAAGATACTTTGTATCTTGTTTTTTATATCTTCATTTTCTTAAAGAAAAAGTTTGATTATAATTAATTATAGAAAACCTCCGATTGGTCGGAGGTTTTTTGCTATTATAAGGTTTTGCTTGAAACAATTTTAATATTAATTTCATAAACTGTAATGTATCCCATTTTATGATCTGTTACATAACCGTTAAAAAATTTGTAGGTTATGTAATTTTTTTGAGGTGAACCGAATGCCTTTATCAAGAATTTTAGGGCGGCGAAAAAACGCAATTATCATACCGAATACGATGGCAAAAACCGCACTGCCGATAACGGGGACAAGTTTTCCGAGAAACCAAGCGGGGACGGCAAGAACGACACAAATCAAAAGGCCTGGTAAAGTATGTAAAAACTATTGTGCGATTTTACCGAAAAAAGAATTTACAGGCTTCGGATCTTGGTTATCGGAAGGCTGTTGAATGTTTTGATCTATAACTTTTTCTTCCATATGTGAACCTTTATTGTATTGACTGGATAAAATATAAATCGAATAAAAAGCGATTAAACTTTTAGTAAATAAAATAATTGTAGTTAAATTATTTGAGCGATTCTCGTAGATTTTAAGAGAATCGCTCAAAACAGATGATTTTAAAGAGAATCAGATTTGTTCGATATTGATCACGTTTGAATTTCCCGATTGACCGTTCGGATTTCCGCCGGTAATTACGATCTTATCGCCTTTAGAAACGAGACCGGAGCGAATGGCTGCTCTTTTTGCATGATAAAATAAGACGTCCATTGAAGTGAATTCTTCTGAAAGAACAGGAATAACACCCCAAGATAAAGCGAGTTTACGATAAGATTGAGGCTCGATCGTCATACCGATAATGTCCATTTTCGGACGGAATCTGGAAACAAGGCGAGCTGTTCCGCCTGTTCTGGAACAGACAACAATGGCTTTTGCACCTACATCTTCAGCAAGAACGCAGGCAGAATGGGAAAGTGCATCGATAGGGCTTTGAATGATAAATTCTTTGTCGGCATATTTATTGTTCAGATGCTTTTCTGTTTCAAGAGCGATCCTTGCCATAGCTTCAACAGCCTGAACGGGATATTTTCCTGCGGCAGTTTCACCTGACAGCATAATGGCGCTGGTACCGTCATAAACGGCATTCGCAACGTCGGAAATTTCTGCACGGGTAGGGCGGGGCTGATTGATCATGGATTCCAGCATTTCGGTGGCAGTGATGCAGCGTTTGCCTGCGATACGGCATTTATTGATGAGGTGTTTTTGGATTTCAGGCAATTCTTCATAAGGAATTTCTACACCCATATCACCTCTTGCGATCATGATACCGTTCGTCACTTCAAGAATTTCATCGATGTTGTTTACGCCGCTTCTGCTTTCGATTTTTGCGATCAGGTCGATATCGGGATTGCCGTGCTGAGCGAAAATGTTTCTGATATCTAGAATATCCTGTGCCTTAGAAACGAAAGAACAAGCGATGAAATCTACGCCTTGTTCAATACCGAAAATGATGTCTGATTTATCCTGTTCGCTCAGATACGTAAGGTTCAGCGTCTTATTCGGGAAGAACATACTTTTTTTATCGGAAAGTTCACCGCCGATGACCACTCTCGTTATAACTTCCGTATCGTTCACATCGGTTACGACAAAGGACATCAGTCCGTTGTTCAGAAGGATGGTATCGCCTTTTTGCAGATCTTGGGTAATGCCTTTATACGTTACGGCAACGCGAGTATTGTCTCCTTCGATATCTTGGGTGGAAAAAGAAAATACATCGCCTTCATTTAAAAAGATCTTGTGAGTTTTAAAGGTTTTGATCCTGAGTTCGGGACCTTTGGTGTCGAGCATGATTGGCAGGGGGATACCCAGTTTTTCACGAACTTTTTTGATGAGATCGATATTGCGTTTATGTTCTTCATATGATCCGTGTGAAAAGTTCAGACGCGCTACGTTCATACCTGCAAGAGCCATCTTGGTAAGAGTGTCTTCATTGTTACAAGCAGGGCCTAAAGTACATACGATTTTTGTTTTTTTCATTTATATAAAACTCCTAAAAAAATTATCCAAATTTTCACAAATATATTTTATTACTTTTTAATTAAAAACACAAGTGTTTGATATTGAAAAAAAAGTAGGAAGATGTAAAAAATATTTGACAAATTTTTTGAAAGATATTAGAATATCGAAGAACGAGTTGATTATACGGTCGCGTGACGAAAGTCATGAGGAAAGTCCGAGCACCATAGAGCAGGACGCCGGATAACGTCCGGTAGAGGCGACTCTAAGGATAGTGCAACAGAAACAGACCGCAGAATTTTCTGCAAGGATGGAAAGGGGAGGTAAGAGCTCACCGGCACAGCGGTAACGTTGTGTGCTGTGTAAACCCCGTTCGGTGCAAGATTGGGTATATTCCGTTTGGGTTGCTCGCCCGGGGTATACCGTTAATATCGCTGGAGCGTGCCGGTAACGGTACGTCGAGATAGATGACCGTACACGACAGAACTCGGCTTACAGATCAATCTCGTTTATTTGAAACAAACACCCGCAGTTGCGGGTGTTTTATTGTATAGTAAAACCCGCGGATAGTCCGCGGGTAAGAAAGAGCTTAAGCGATGGAACTTGAAATAAAAACTCCGATTGTGTAAAATAAGAACTG
>CASEHS010000007.1 GCA_949287815.1 uncultured Bacillota bacterium
CTTCTGTATTTGATAATCTCGGTAAAGGCGCGTCGGGTGCTGCTGTTCAATGTATGAATATCATGTGCGGATTGGATGAAACCACTTCATTACTGTAATCATAGTTTTTTTTAAATTTATTGATTTGTTTTATAGGTTTTATGGTATAAAAAAGATTTTAGTATATAATTTATAAATCAAATACGGTAGAGAGAAAAATCGGAGAATTTAATTTATGAAAAAAATGGCAGGCGGCGTGTGTGCCGCACAAGGATTTACGGCTAACGGGGTACATTGCGGTATCAGAAAAAACAAGCAGAAACGAGATCTTACGTTGATCGTCAGCAGTGTGAAGGCAAGTGCCGCTTGTGTATATACTCAAAATCTTGTAAAAGGTGCGCCCATTCTGGTTACAAAAAAACATGTTGTTGATGGGTATGCACAAGCTATCATCTGCAATAGCGGAAATGCAAATACATGCAATGCAAAAGGTGTAGAAATTGCCGAAGGTATGTGCGGTCTTGTAGAAAAATACGCTTCCATTCCTGCGGGCGATGTAGTAGTTGCGTCGACAGGTGTTATCGGACAACCTCTTTCGTTGGAACCCATAGAGGGCGGGATGCAGGAGCTCGTTAATGGTTTAGGGGATCAGAACAGCCTTTATGCTGCGCAAGGTATCATGACGACAGATACAGTCGATAAGCAGATCGCTTATACTTTTGAGCTTGGCGGTAAGGAGTGCAAGATAGGGGCGATCGGTAAAGGCGTCGGTATGATAAATCCCAACATGGCAACTATGTTGATTTTTATAACAACAGATGTTTCCATTTCTCCCGAAATGTTACAAAAAGCATTGTCTTCCGATGTTAAAGATTCGTTTAATATGGTCAGTGTAGACGGAGATACATCGACAAACGATATGGTTTGCATTCTTGCGAACGGGCTCGCAAATAATCCGACTATTACGGAAGCGGATAAAGACTTTTCAGTTTTCAAAAAAGCTTTGAAGAAGGTAACGACTTATTTGTGCCGTCAGATCGCTAAGGATGGAGAGGGGGCGACAAAATTATTGGAATGTAAAGTGTCGGGTGCGAAAAATAAAAAGACCGCCCGTATTGTTGCAAAATCGGTTATTAAGTCGTCATTATTTAAGGCCGCTATGTTCGGGGCTGACGCAAACTGGGGCAGGGTTCTTTGTGCTATCGGCTATTCGGGCGGAGATGTTGATGTTTCTAAAGTCAGTGTTGCGTTCGAAAGCAAAGCGGGTTTTGTTCAAGTTTGCGAAAATGGCAGCGGTATAGATTTTTCGGAAGAATTGGCAAAGAAAGTGCTTTCGAAAGATGAAATAGAAGTCTTGATAGAATTAAATGACGGAAATTCCAAAGCAACTGCATGGGGTTGTGATCTTACTTACGATTATGTAAAGATCAACGGGGATTATCGGACCTGAGTTTTGAAATTTTGTTTAAATGATTTAGAGTTTTATTAAACTTTGGAAGGTTTTTTATGAATAATAATTTTAACGATAAACAAATAAAAGCGCAGGTTTTGACGGAAGCACTTCCTTATATTCAGGAATATTCGGGAAAAGTAGTCGTGATTAAATATGGCGGCAACGCTATGATCAACGACGAGTTAAAAGTTTCCGTAATGCGTGATATCGTTTTGCTGAACCTTGTTGGTGTAAAAGTTGTTCTTGTGCATGGCGGTGGCCCTGAAATTTCCGAAATGCTTAAAAAAATAGGGAAAGAGTCTGTTTTTATTAATGGTCTTCGCTATACAGATAAAGAGACTGCTGAAATTGTTCGTATGGTTTTGGCTGGAAAGATCAATAAGTCTTTGGTTAATCTTATTGAGCAGATCGGCGGAAAATCGATTGGCCTTTGCGGTATGGACGGACATATGATGAAGTGCGAAATGGCGGATCCTAAACTCGGTTATGTCGGAAAGATCGTGGATATGGATACCAAGGTGATCACGGATGCTTTGGATTTGGGATATATCCCCGTCGTTTCAACGGTTGGATATGACGATGAGGGCAATGTATATAATGTCAACGCTGATACAGCATCTGCCGTCATTGCAGGTGCTTTAAATGCGCAAAGTCTTATTTTGATGACGGATATAAAAGGCGTTCTATGTGATAAAGAAGACGAGAACAGTCTTATTGAAAAAATTTATGTCAGTGATATTTCTTCTTTAATTAAACAGGGAATTATTTCTGGAGGAATGATTCCTAAAATCGATTGTTGCAAAGAAGCGATTCGCAGGGGCGTTAAAAAAGTATTTATTACAGACGGAAGGGTTGCTCATTCTATTCTTGTGGAAATTCTTTCCGATCAGGGCATAGGGACAATGTTTGTAAACGGAGACTGATTTTTAATCGGTCTCTTTTTTCAGGTTTAATTGAGGTAAGACTTTTCTTTAAAAGTGTTCTTAAAAAATTGCGTTTGACGACAATTTATGATAAAATAGTAAAAATAGGTGCGTTATGAATTTTAGTGAACTCAAAGAAAAAGACAAAGAGTATATTGCGGGTACATATAACAGGTTTGCTGTAGATATTTACGAGGGAAACGGAGCGACGTTGCGTTCTGCGGACGGAAAAGAATATATTGATTTTGGAAGCGGGATTGCGGTGAACATTTTCGGAGTAAACGATCGGGAATGGAAAGATGCCGTGATTTCTCAAATCAATAAAGTACAGCACGCATGCAATTTATATTATACGCAGCCTCAGGCAGATCTTGCGGAGTTGCTTTGCAAAAAGACAGGGGCGAAAAAAGTCTTTTTTTCCAATTCTGGCGCGGAAGCGAATGAATGTGCGATTAAAGCGGCAAGAAAATATTCGTTTGACAAATACGGGGAGGGAAGATATGAAATCGTAACTTTAAAGAATTCCTTTCACGGCAGAACGCTGGCAACTCTGTCTGCGACAGGTCAACCCGCTATGCATAAATATTTTATGCCGTTTGTAGACGGGTTTTCTTATGCCGATCCGAATTTTGAAGGCGTTTCGGGTTTGTGCGGCAAAAAGACCTGTGCAGTCATGTTGGAATTGGTTCAAGGAGAAAGCGGGGTTAATCCTCTCGATAAAGAGCAGGTAAAAAAGATCGCCGAGTTCTGCAAAAAAAGAGATATTTTGCTGATCGTCGATGAAGTTCAGACGGGTAACGGCAGAACCGGTAAATTATATTGTTATCAGAATTACGGGATAATACCGGATATTGTTACGACGGCAAAAGGGCTTGCGGGCGGACTTCCGCTTGGGGCTACGATGTTTTTTGAGAAATGCGAACATACTTTGAATGCGGGGGATCACGGGTCTACTTTTGGAGGAAATCCAGTGGCTTGCGCAGGTGCATTGAGTATACTAAAAAGAATTGACGATCAGCTGATGCTGGAAGTACAGGGTAAGAGCGATTATTTAAAGACTCATCTTTCCCGAATAAAAAATGTTCTCAGTGTTACGGGAATGGGGTTGATGTTGGGTCTGGAAATAAACGGAAATGCTCGGGAAGTTGCCGATCGCTGCCTGAAAAAGGGACTGATCGTTCTTACGGCAAAAAACAAATTGCGTTTATTGCCTCCTTTGACAATCGGAAAGGGCGAAATAGATGAAGGGTTGAGAATTTTAAATGAGGTGTTATCCGAATGAAACATTTATTAAAACTTGCAGATCTGACGAGTGAGGAAATTTTTGGAATATTAAATCTTGCAGATCAACTCAAATACGAGCGTGAACACAATATTGAGCATCCCCATCTCAAAGGGAAGAAGCTCGGTATGATTTTTCAGAAGTCTTCGACGCGTACAAGGGTCAGTTTTGAGGTCGGTATGACAGAGCTTGGCGGAAGCGCGTTGTTTTTGTCCGACCGCGATTTGCAGATCGGCAGAGGCGAACCGATCAAAGATACGATCAGGGTGCTTTCTCGTTATCTCGACGGTATTATGATTCGTACTTTTGCTCAGAAAGACGTGGAGGAACTGGCTGAATACGGTTCTATTCCTATTATAAACGGTTTGACAGATTACTGCCATCCTTGCCAAGTCCTTGCAGATTTAATGACGATCCGTGAGTATAAAGGCGGTTTCAAAGGTCTGAAACTTTGCTTTATCGGCGACGGAAATAATATGGCAAACTCGCTGATTGTCGGCGGAATAAAAATGGGCATGGAAGTTGCGATTGCTTGTCCCGATAATTATAGACCTGACGCGGAAATTTGTAAATGGGCATCGGAGAACGGAAAGTTGACAGTTACTTCGGATATCATGGCTGCGGCACAGGGAGCGGATGCTGTTTATACGGATGTATGGGCTTCTATGGGACAGGAGAGTGAAAAAGCGGAGCGTGAAAAAGTGTTCCGCGGATATTGTGTGGATAATAAAGTTATGGCAGTTGCTAAACCTGATGCTATTGTTTTGCATTGTCTGCCTGCGCACAGGGGCGAGGAAATCACGGAAGAAGTGTTTGAGTCGCACGCCAAAGAAATCTTTGATGAGGCTGAAAACAGGCTTCATGCTCAGAAAGCGGTGCTCGTTAAATTATTAAAGCATTGACAAAATCGTAAATAGAATTTTTTGTTTATCACATCCGAAAAAATTTTGAAGTTAAAATAATTTATAAGGTATGTATATGAAGGAAGAAAAAGTTTATCTAACATTACAGAACGGACAGGTGTTTGAAGGAAAGCGGTTTGGTGCAAAGGGCAGCGTCATTGGCGAGTTAGTATTCACTACGGGCATGACGGGTTATATTGAAACACTTACCGATCCGAGCTATTACGGGCAAATAGTTGTACAGACTTTTCCGCTTATCGGTAATTACGGTATGATTTTATCTGACAGGGAAAGTAAGAAACCTTACCTTTCGGCTTATATCGTAAGGGAATACTGTGAAACGCCTTCCAATTTCCGTTGTGAAGGAACGATCGATGACTTTTTAAAGAAAAATAATATTGTGGGTGTATACGGGATTGATACTCGCGAACTTACCCGTACGGTCAGGGAAGCAGGTGTGATGAACGCCGTAATTTCTTCCCAAAAGGTGAGCGATCTTAAAGAAGTAAAGGCGTATTCCGTAAAAGACGCGGTGATGAGCTGTACTTGTAAGGAAAATAAAATATACAATCCGGAATTAGCCAAGAGAAAAGTCGTTTTATGGGATTTCGGGGCAAAGGAGAATATTGTTCGCGAGCTTGTAAAACGTGACTGCCAGGTTATCCGTGTTCCTGCATGGACTACCGCGGAGGAGATCCTTGCGCTTTCGCCCGACGGACTTATGCTTACCAACGGCCCCGGGGATCCTGCAGAAAATACTTCCATTATAGAAAATATTAAAAAAATTGCTGGAAAACTTCCTATTTTCGGAATTTGTCTCGGACATCAGTTGTTTGCGCTTGCTATGGGTGGCGCGACAAAGAAAATGAAATATGGTCACAGGGGTGCGAATCAGCCAGTAAAAGAGTTAAGCACGGGAACAGTGTATATTTCCAGCCAAAACCACGGTTATGAAGTTGTCAGCGACTCGATAAAAAACGTGGGGAAACTGAGTTTTATCAACGTCAACGACGGAACGTGCGAAGGGGTGGAATATCCCGAATTAAATGCGTTTACGGTTCAGTTCCATCCTGAAGCGTGTGCAGGACCTTTGGATGCGAGGGATTTATTTGATAAATTTATGAACCTGATTGACGGAGGAAAAAAGAATGCCTAAGAGAAGCGATATTAAAAAAGTTCTTGTGATCGGATCGGGTCCGATCGTGATCGGTCAGGCTGCTGAATTTGACTATGCGGGTGCGCAGGCGTGCCGAGTGTTGAAGGATGCGGGTGTAAATGTTGTTCTTTGCAATTCCAACCCCGCAACAATTATGACGGATAAAGCGCTTGCGGATGAAATTTATCTTGAACCGCTCACCTTGGAGTCGATCAAGAGAATCATCATTAAAGAAAGACCTGACAGTCTTCTCGCTTCGCTTGGCGGACAAACGGGACTTACGATCGGGTGTCAGCTTGCCAAAGAGGGTTTTCTCGATAAATGGGGCGTAAAGCTTATCGGTACGAAAGTAGACGCTATCGACAGAGCGGAAGACCGCGAATTGTTTAAAGAAACGATGCAGAAAATCGGTCAGCCTGTCGTGCCTTCGGATATAGCATACACGGTTGAAGAATGTGTTGAGGTAGCCAATAGGATAGGTTATCCTGTCATTATTCGTCCCGCATTTACGCTTGGCGGCGCCGGCGGCGGCGTTGCGTTCAATGAAGAGGAATTGCGTACGATCTCACATAACGGACTTATGCTTTCTCCGATTACGCAGGTGCTTGTTGAAAAATACATTTACGGTTGGAAAGAAATTGAGTTTGAAGTTTTGCGTGACAGTCACGGCAACGTAATAACTGTTTGCTCAATGGAAAACTTTGATCCGGTCGGAATTCATACAGGTGACTCTATCGTAATCGCGCCTGCAGTTACTCTTTCCGATAAAGAATATCAGATGCTGCGCAGTGCATCACTGAAAATTATTACCGAATTGCAGATAGAGGGCGGCTGTAACTGCCAGTTTGCTTTAAATCCCAATTCTTTCGAGTATTCTGTTATTGAAGTAAATCCGAGGGTATCTCGTTCCTCGGCTCTTGCAAGTAAAGCGACGGGTTATCCTATCGCAAAAGTAGCTACCAAGATCGCGCTTGGCTATACACTTGATGAAATCAGAAACGACGTGACGGGAGAAACGTTTGCCTGCTTTGAGCCTACGATCGACTATGTTGTCGTAAAACTTCCTAAATGGCCGTTTGATAAATTTCTTTATGCAAAACGCGAACTCGGCACGAGGATGAAAGCGACGGGCGAAGTGATGTCTATCGGTACAAGCTTTGAAATGGCGATCATGAAAGCTGTTCGCGGTGCTGAAATTTCTCTGTCTTCGCTCAATCTTGATAAATATTCGGGAAAAGATTTGAGGGAGGAACTCAAAAAACTTTCAGATGAGCGTTTATTCACCGTGTTTGCTGCGTTAAAGGCGGGCATATCTGTCGATGAGATTTTTGAAATAACAAAAATTGATCGTTGGTTTATTGAAAAGCTGAACAATCTCGTGAAGTTCGAAAACAGACTGAAGACGGAAAAACTTACGAGAAAATTGTACGATGAGGGTAAACGACTCGGTTATCCCGATAAGGAATTGGAGAAAATTTCGGGACAATCTATTCCTTACCATCGCAAAGCCGTCTATAAAATGGTAGATACCTGCGCGGCGGAATTTGCGGCAGCCACTCCGTATTTTTATTCTACTTACGATGATGCGGCGCATGATGAAGCGACACCGTTTATTAAAGATAGCAAGAAAAAACGAATCATTGTAATTGGTTCGGGACCTATCCGTATCGGACAGGGTATTGAATTTGACTATTCGTCTGTACATTGCGTCTGGACGTTGAAACAACTCGGTTATGAAGTGATTATCATTAACAATAACCCTGAAACGGTTTCTACCGACTTCGATACCGCGGACAGGCTGTATTTTGAGCCGCTTACACCCGAAGACGTGCAGAATGTTATCGATAAAGAAAAGCCTTACGGTGTCGTTATAACGTTTGGCGGCCAGACAGCGATTAAACTTTGTAATTATCTGGATAAACATGGAGTCAGGATCCTTGGTACTTCTGCTGACAGTGTAGATATGGCGGAAGACAGAGAAAGGTTTGATGAACTTCTTGAAAAGTTTGGCATCAGCAGACCTAAGGGACTTACCGTAATGACAAAGGAAGAAGCACTTGCTGCGGCTGATAAATTGGGTTATCCTGTGCTTTTGAGACCTTCATATGTTATTGGCGGACAGAATATGACGATTGCATTTACGGAGAACGATATTTCCAGATACATGGATGTCATTCTTGCGCAGAAGATCGAAAATCCTGTTCTTTGCGATAAATACCTGATGGGGCAGGAGCTGGAAGTCGATGTCATCAGTGACGGAGTCGATGTGTTGATTCCGGGTGTTATGCAGCATATTGAGCGTGCAGGCGTTCACAGCGGAGATTCCATCGCTGTCTATCCTCCTTATAATCTGAGCGATATTATGCTTGCCAGAATCATTGAATGTTCCACTCAGCTTGCACTTTCATTAAAAACAAAAGGCCTTGTAAACATTCAGTTCTTGGTATATAACGGGGAGTTGTATGTTATAGAAGTAAATCCTCGTGCATCGCGTACGATCCCT
Source organism: uncultured Bacillota bacterium (assembly GCA_949287815.1). Classification (GTDB taxonomy): domain Bacteria; phylum Bacillota; class Clostridia; order Christensenellales; family Borkfalkiaceae; genus Borkfalkia. Next base: position 8,199 of record CASEHS010000007.1, read on the forward strand.
TATATCAGTAAAGTTACGGGAGTGCCGATGGTTGAGCTTGCAACGAAAATAATTGTCGGTGCGAAACTTAAAAAACTCGGTTACGGTACAGGTCTCTATAAGCGTTCGCCTTACTTTGCCGTAAAAGTTCCCGTATTTTCTTTTGAAAAACTCAACGATGTCAACTCTCAGCTCGGACCGGAAATGAAATCTACAGGTGAAGTTCTCGGTATCGGTAAAACAGTTGAAGAGGCGCTTTTCAAAGGATTAGTTTCAGCAGGATTCAAACTTTGTCATCCAACGAAAGACAGGCATGCTGGCGTATATTTCACGATCAACGATCAGGATAAGTTTGAAATTTTGGGGCTTGCCAAAAAGTTCAGCGATCTTGGGTTGGATATCTATGCTACAAAGGGAACAGCGGAAACGATCAGAACTTTGGGAATTGACGTTACGACGGTTGACAGACTTTCCCAAAGCGATGAAATTCTGCGCCTGATGGACGAAGGAAAGGTAGATTATATAGTTTATACCGGTAAGACGGATATGGAATCGATTGACGATTATATTCGTATGTATCATCACGCGATCCTGCTCGGTATAACCACGCTTACATCTCTTGATACAGCGAATGCGCTTGCCGATATTATTGCCAGCCGTTTTAATGAAGACAATACGGAACTTGTTGATATCAATAATCTCAGAAAAGAGAAGACAAAACTTGCGTTTGTGAAAATGCAGAGTTGCGGCAACGATTATATTTTCTTTGATAACATGGACGGTAAGATCACATGTCCTGAATCGTTGGCGATCAACTTTGTTGACAGGCATTACGGAATCGGTGGCGACGGCATCACATTAATTGAAAAATCGGATGTTGCCGATGCGAAGATGCGTATTTTCAACAAAGACGGCAGTGAAGGCGCAATGGCTGGTAACTCGATACGCTGTGTTGCTAAATATCTTTACGATAATGGCTTTGTGAAAGGTAATAAGGTATCGATAGAGACGCTCAGCGGTGTTAAGACAATGACACTTTTCACTTTCAACGGGCAGGTCAGTTCGGTGAGTGTGGATATGGGCAAAGCGGTTTTGGATGGAAAATCCATTCCTTCTACGCTTGAAGGAGAAACCGTAGTTGCAAGAGAGATAGAAGTTGCGGGACAAAAATATAATGTAACACTTGTGAATGTAGGTAATCCTCATTGCGTGGTGTTCTGTGATAAAGTCGACGCGGTGGATATGCCGTCTGTAGGACCTGCGTTTGAATATTCTCCTGTATTTCCTCAGAGAGTAAATGCTGAATTTGTGCGTGTTGTCAATGATAAAACATTAAAAATGCGCGTTTGGGAGAGAGGCAACGGAGAAACACTCGCTTGCGGAACAGGTGCGGCTGCCAGTGTTGTTGCTGCGGTATTGAACGGTTATTGCAAAAAAGATGAGGACATTACCGTAAAACTTCGCGGCGGAGATCTGATCGTAAGGTATTGTTCGGACGGATCGGTGATACTGACTGGCGGAGTAAAGCTCGTATTTGAAGGTTCTGTGGAGTTTTAAAAATGAAGGAAGTTTTTTACGAGGAAAGCGTTGATCTTCATAACCAACAATCGGCCAAACCGAAATATATGGTGTTTACAGTTTGCGGTTGGTTGTCTTGGGTTCTTGCTTTTCTGTCGGGAATTAATACACTTATAGGTGCCAGCGGGCTGATTGCAATAATGATCAGTTTGGTTCTGACAGCGTTGATGATTTTTTCAGCGGTGTTCCTTTTGACTAAAAGACATTCGTTCTATATCAGTTACGACTACACCTTTGTTTCGGATGAATTGCGCATCTCGAAAGTATTGCATTACAGGAAAAGAAAACATCTTTATTCGATCGGTTCAGACAGAATCATTCAGATCGGCAGGGTGGATTCGGAGTCTTATAAAAAATTAAAAAAGTCTCCTGATATCAAGGAAGAGATCCTGACTCCGAACAGCGAAGCTGAAGAAGATAAAGAGTTTATTTATATTTATGCGACAACAAATGTAGGGAAAAGACTTCTCATTTTGGAGTGTCGTATGCAGCTTATTGCAAATATCGTAAGATATATGAACAGAATGGTGCTTGAACCTGAATTTAATAAAAAACAATGATATATTTAGATAATGCCGCTACCGCCCGCCCGAACGGCGAGGCGGTAAAAGCGGCGCTGCATTTTTTAGAAAAAGATTTTTATAATCCTTCGGCAATGTATAAGGAAGGATTTCAGATCCATAGGGAAGTTGAATCTGCAAGGAAGAATATTTTAGCAAAAGTGGCAGATATTGCGGCTTTTGATTTTATTTTTACATCTTGTGGGAGTGAATCGGATAATCAGGTTATCTTCTCCTGTGCAAGAAGGGGTAATTTTGTAACTACCTTGGGTGAGCATGCTGCGATATTTAATTCTGCCGCGGATCTTAAAAGGCGCGGGGTCGAAGTAAGGTTTGCAAAATTAAAAAATGACGGCAGTGTAGATGAAGAAAATTTGTTGTGCCTTGTAGACGCAAATACGACATTGGTTTCGGTTATTCATGTTAATAATGAAACAGGTGCAATAAATGATATCGCTTCAATAGCTAAGAAGGTCAAAACGAAAAATCCTTCTACGGTTTTTCATAGCGATGGCGTTCAGGCGTTTGGAAAAATTCCTTTCAGGATGTCAGCTGCTATTGATTTTTATTCAGTGAGTGCTCATAAAATCGGTGGAATCAGAGGCATTGCTGGTTTAGTTCGCTCTAAAAAGAAAAATTTATTTCCATTGATTTATGGCGGAGGTCAGGAAGGCGGACTTCGCGGCGGTACGGAAAACGTTTTTGCTATCAAACAGTTTGAGTATGCTGCGGAACAGAAATTTTTAAATCTTGAAAAAGATTTAAAAAAGGTTTCTAGTTTAAATGAAATAGTAAGGGCTGGATTGGATAAGAATTTGTTCCGAATTTTATCGTCGGAACAAGCTTCTCCGTATATACTGAGTATATCGGCTCCGGGACTTCGTGGCGAAACGCTTATGCACATGATCAACGATCAAGGAGTATTGGTCGGTACTGGTTCGGCATGTTCTTCCAGAAACCGCTATTCGAGAGTCATACTTGCTTGCGGTGTCGAGGAACGATACGCGGAAGGTGTGTTGCGTATTTCTTTCAGTGCTGAAAATACCGAAAAAGAAGTGACGGATGCTGTAAAAATAATTAATGAATGTGCGGCAAAATTGTCGGAAAGCCTGAAATAATTCGGAGAAAATAATAAATTTTATGGAAAAGATAATCATCATACGCTACTGCGAAATTCATCTTAAAGGCAAGAATCGCGGCTATTTTGAAAAAGTATTTATGATCAATTTGGAGAGAGCTCTTGCTGGCATCAGACATGAGATCCGCCGTCCGAGCGGAAGGTATGTAGTAGAAAATTTTGATGAATCGAGAACGGAAGAAATTGTTTCAAAGCTTTCTAAAGTTTTTGGTGTGCATACTTTGAGCATCGGTTTGAAAGTTAAAACTGATCTGGATGTAATTTATAATACAGTTAAACAGATCGCTCCTCAGACAGGTACATTTAAGGTTGAAACAAATCGTGCGGATAAAACATTTCCTTTAAACTCAATGGAATTAAATGCAGAAATCGGCGGCAGGCTTCTTGCCGATTATCCTGCTCTTAAAGTTGATGTTCATAATCCTCAAAAAGTTTTGTATATTGATCTTCGTGAGAATGGTAGCACACTCATTTTTTCAGATATGATCAAAGGCGCAGGAGGAATGCCTGTCGGAACGGCGGGAAAGGGAACTCTTCTGTTGTCAGGCGGAATCGACAGTCCTGTTGCGGGTTATATGATCGCTAAAAGGGGTATGCAGATAGAAGGGTTGCATTTTCATAGTTATCCTTATACTAATATGCAGGCGAGGGAAAAGGTTGAAGAGCTTGCCCGTATTTTGGCTGGGTATACGGGTGGGATGACGCTTCATATTGTAAGTGTTACTCATATTCAGGAGCAAATTCATAAAAATTGTCCGGCGGAAATGATGGTCACTTTGTTGCGCAGATTTATGATGCGTATAGCAGAAAAGATTTCAGAAAATACAGGTTCGCAATGTATTATAACAGGTGAGAGCTTAGGTCAAGTGGCGAGTCAGACAATCGAAGGTATGACCTCTTCTAATGCTGTAATACAAAATCTGCCTGTTTTGCGTCCATTGGTAGGTTTTGATAAGACAGAGATTATTGAAATCGCCAGAAAGATAGGTACTTTTGAAACGTCAGTATTGCCTTATGAAGACTGCTGTACAGTTTTTCTACCCAAGCATCCTGTTATCAAACCTGACTTGAAAAAGGTTGAAGAGGCGGAATCGAAGCTTGATGTGGAAGCTTTGATTCTTGAAGCGCTGAGCGGTGAAGAGATTGTTAAATTGTAAGCCGAGTAATTATGTGGGCAAGTCAAAACCACCAGTGAACTGGTGATTTGCACAGACCCTAAAAGGGTAAACTACCAGCCAACCCGTTAACGGGTATCGCTTTTGCTATAGCGTCCTATCGCACGGCGCACCTGTAAAACAGGTTCCTCTTACTATAAAGGAGCAAAATCGCATTAGCAATATGGTAAACTTCTATAATTATAAAATTTGCTAAAGCATTTTTTTATCTTCCCCCAGTAAAACTGGGGGTTTATTCATGCTAAAGCGCCAATTAAAAAAATCCTTACGCGATTTGCGTAAGGATTTTTAAAAATTCAAGTATTGAATTGTTAGTCTGATTTTAACTTTATTTAGTTGAAATTTAATTAGTGGGGTAAGGTTTACTCATTGTCTGAATTAATTTCTACAATTACAACTGCAGATTCGGCAAATCTCTTCACAGAATCGGCTGCATTTTCACAACTTGATTTCGTTTTATAAGTTTCGCCTGTACAGAGTAATTGCTTAGAACCGTTGAGGATTTTAAAGAAATATTGATTATTTTTACTTCTTGAAATAACAATGTTTCCTTTCAAAATATTGTTTTTGTGTGTTTTAATTCCATTTTTAGCTCCTTGAACGGAAGTGTATTCAATACTTTGTAAAAGTTTTTCTCCGTTGGAGGCATGAAGAGTAAAGTAGTAAGAATTATTTTCAGCATTTTTTCTTACTATCCATTTTCCGGTATATTTTTTTTCATCGTCAGGAGCTGATACTGTTTTATCAATAGCGGGCTCGGAGGATTTCAAAGACTGAGATGAAGCAGAAGATGCTTGCTCTTTCGTATTCTTTACAGTATCACTTTGAATATCGTCGGGGGATGAGCTGATTTGCGTATCGTCTTTATCCGAAGCAGAATCTGAAAGGACAGGGGAATTATTGTTTTGCTTTTCACTGCTGGCACTTTCAGAAATTGCTTTTTGTTCTTCCTTTAAATCATTGTCTTGATTTGTTGTTGTAGCAGTGGAATTGTTTTTCTTCTTTTTAGAAAGCAAAATACATGCAGTTATAATAAGAATAACAATAACAGCGATTATTGCGATTGCAATAATGGAAAGCCAAACATTGTCTTTAAAATAATCAAAAATTTTTTCCATAATATCACCTGTAATTTTTTTCAACTATATAGTAATACAATCGAAAGAAATTGTCAAGTGCATATGGATACAACATTATAAAATCTGGAATCATAGGTTATAATTGACAAAAATACAGAAATGAGATACAATATTTTTATGAAAAAAAGAGATGTGAAAGTAGCAATTATCGGAGGCGGTGCATCGGGGTTGATATGTGCATTAAAACTTTCCGATGCGGGATTGAAAAACATTACGATCTTTGAAAGAAATGATCGTTTGGGTAAAAAGTTGTCATCGACAGGAAACGGACAAGGCAATATAACCAATTTAAATATGGGAATAGAGCATTATTGTTCATCCGGATTGCAAAAAGCAAAAATTGTGCTTGAAGAATTTGATGAAAAATCTTTAATTTCTTATTTTACCGAACTGGGAGGTTGTTTTGTTTCGGATGATCGAGGGCGCGTTTATCCTTCGTCGTATCAGGCAGCTTCTGTTACTGATCTTCTGCGTTTTGCCGTTCAGGATAAAAATATTTGTTTTTGTTGCAATGAATACATAAAGGATGTTTCTATTTCAAAAGATCAGTTTCGTATTTGTTCCGAAAAATCGGAATATTTTTTTGATTATGTTGTAGTCTGTACGGGAGGACAAGCTTCAAAACATTTTGGCACAGATGGGAATGGTTATGAAATTGCAAAAAAATTCGGACACAGTATTACGCGCTTGCGTCCGACGTTGGTTCAATTAAGAGCAGAAAAACAAAAGATAAAAGGGCTAAAGGGCGTAAAATGTAATTGTAAAGTAAAATTACTATCTCAGGCTAACAGGCTTTTTTGCGGGGATCTGCTTTTTACTGATTACGGGGTAAGTGGCGATGTGGTTTTTAAGTTGTCGACTTATGCTAAAGAGAATGATGTTGCAATTATTGATTTTTTGCCGCAAATTTTGCAAAATGATTTGCAAAATATTTTGATCTGCAAAATGAATAAGTATCCTGAAATGGCGGCTGAGAATTATTTGCGTTGCATCATTAATAGTGCTTTGGCAAGGTTGATTTTAAATATTATGAAAATCAACCCCGCTGCTCCTTGTAAAACGATAACGGATGTTCAAGGTTTGGTCAGAAACATTAAAGAATTTCGTTTGGGGTTGGAAGGAGGACTGGGCTTTGATACTGCCCAGGTAACACAGGGCGGAATTTTAATGTCCGAAGTCGATGAATATCTGATGAGTAACTTTAGGAAGAATTTGTTTTTTGCTGGGGAAATATTAGATGTAGACGGTGAGTGTGGAGGATATAATTTACAATGGGCATTTTCAAGCGGTGCCAGATGTGCCCAAGGAATTATCAGGCAAGTTGAGTTATGAGAATTGATAATATAAAATTAAGAATAGATGAAGATGAAACAAGACTGCGTGAAATCGTAGAGAAAAAATTGCGTGGTCGATGTCATTATTTAAAAATCCTGAAAAAATCGCTGGATGCACGTGATAATTCGGATATTCGATGGGTTTATTCAGTCGATGCTGATTTAAAACCTAAAAAAGAAGTAAAAATAGTATTATCTCAGACAAATGCAAGAGAAAAGAGAATAGTTATAGTGGGAAGCGGTCCTGCTGGATTATTCTGTGCTGTGAGATTGGTCGATCGGGGATTTAAACCGATAATATTAGAGCGAGGTGGTTCTGTAGAAGAAAGGGTGAAGCAGAATAAGCGGTTTTTTAAGGAAAAAATCCTTGATGAAAACTGTAACATTCAATTTGGGGAAGGCGGTGCTGGAACATTTTCGGACGGAAAGTTAAATACACAGACGAACAGTCCGCTCAACCATGATGTTTTGGAGATTTTTGTTCGATTTGGTGCGCCTGAAGAAATTTTGTATCTGAATAAGCCTCATATTGGCAGTGATAATCTTCAAAAAATTTTGGTAAATATCAGAAAATATATTATAGAACGGGGAGGTAACTTTTATTTTCATCAAAAATTCTGTGGGATAAAAATGAAGGATGGTGCACTGTTTGCGGTAAATTCTGAAAACACGAAGTCTGGTGAAATAAATGAAATTCCCGCAGATATTTTGGTGCTTGCTATAGGGCACAGCAGTAGAGATACATTTAAAATGCTTTTTGATTCCGGAATGTTTATGGAGCAAAGAAAGTTTGCTGTTGGGTTCAGAATTGAGCATTTGCAAGAAAAAATCGGCTATGCGCAGTACTCTGCGTGGCATAAATTGCTGCCTCCGGCTGATTATAAACTGGTAAGTCATGCTGGAGAGCGTACTGTATTTACTTTTTGTATGTGCCCGGGTGGATACGTTATTCCGTCTGCCAGCGAATTTGGCGGAGTAGTTACAAACGGTATGAGCAATTATGCGCGTGACGGAATAAATGCCAACAGTGCTGTACTTGCTCAGGTTAAAAAAGAGGATTTTGGTTCGCACGTTTTGGATGGGGTTGAATTTCAACGAAAAATAGAGCAAGCGGCATTTCTTGCGGGCGGCAGCGATTTTTCGGCACCAGTGCAACGCGTCGAGGATTTCCTTAATGGAAAGAAATCGTGTGGCTTTGGGGATGTTTTGCCGACATATAGTGCTGGTGTTACGTTTTTTGATCTTAATAAACTTTTTGAAGAGAAAATCTCCTATTCTTTGCGAAGCGGAATTGTTGATATGGACAGAAGGCTGAAAGGGTTTGCTGATCCGGATGCTGTTCTTACCGGAGTTGAAACAAGATTCTCATCACCTGTAAGGATTGTGCGTGGTGATAATTTCGAAAGTATAACGCATCCAGGTGTTTTCCCTTGCGGGGAAGGGTGTGGTTATTCAGGCGGTATTACAAGTTCTGCGGCAGACGGTTTGCGTATTGCTGAGAGAATTTTTGATAAGTTTTCAAATTGATTTTTTTCTTTAAATTCATTTTTTTTTCATAAAATAATCATATTTCCGTATTATAATCTAAGCATAAAAGTTGTTCACACAAAACTTTTTTCATATTCTCTCACTATATTATGCCGGACCGCGACTGCGATCCGGCATAATATTTTATTTTGGAGATCGGAATAAAATAATTTACATTTTAAATTTTATAAGATGGGGATAAAAATTGTATGTTTAACAAAAAAATTTTGAAATATGTTTTTGCTTATGAAGGGAGGTTTTCTGATAATTATTTTCAATTCTTGACAACAAAGTTGTGATATTGTAAAATAGAAATCGGAGGTCGTTATGAAAATTGGTATTCTTACTAGCGGAGGGGATTGCTCCGGTTTAAATGCAGTGATACGTGCGATAGGTTTATACGCTTATTCAAATATAAAAAATGCTGAAATTTACGGGATTCCGGATGGATATGGCGGTTTGATTCGCGGGGAATATTTTCCGTTGAAGAAGGACGTGCTTTCAGGAATTCTTGATCGTGGCGGCACCATTTTGGGAACATCAAGGCAGCCTTTCAAACAAATGACGGTTGTGTCCGAGTCGGGAGAATCTCGATTGGATAAAATGTGTGCAAATTATAAAAAGGCGGGGTTTGATTGTCTGTTTACGTTAGGGGGAGCGGGTACTCATAAGACTGCGGCACTGCTTTGTATGGAAGGATGTAATGTAATAGGATTACCCAAAACGATTGATAATGATATTTACGGGACAGATATTACGTTTGGTTTTCAAACGGCGGTAGAAGTGGTAACGGACAGTATAGACCGTATAAAGACGACAGCGGCAAGTCATGGCAGAACCATGATTGTGGAGATCATGGGGAACAAAGCAGGTTGGCTTACGCTTCATTCAGGGATCGCTGCGGGAGCTGACATGATATTGATACCCGAGTTGCCGTTTGAGCCTGAAAAAGTTTGTGAGTTTGTTTCGGAAAATCTGAAAAAAGGAAATGGCTACAATATTATTGCGGTGGCAGAAGGCGCGTTGCCGGCTTCAGAAGTCAAATTAAAAAAATCGGAGCGCACGTTTGTTCGTTCGGCAAGAGGCGAAACGACTGCATCGATGCATTTGGCAGAAATCATTCAGCAGCAAACCGGTTCGGAAACGAGAGTTTCTGTTTTAGGCTATTTGCAAAGGGGCGGAACTCCCTGTGCTTATGACAGATTACTGGCATCAAGATTGGGCGGTTTTGCGGGTCAATTAGCTAAAGAAGGTAAATTTGGTGTTACTGTAGCAGTTTCAGGGTCGAAAATTACATTTAATGCACTTTCTGAAATTGCAGGGAAATATAAGTTTGTTGATCCTAACGGGCAAATTGTATCGTTTGCAAAAAGCATTGGAATCGGATTTGCAGACTGAGAAATTGCAGAATGTCTGATCAAGAGTATGGTTTTATAACTTCAAATTGTTCGAGAAAACAATTTACTGATGGAGTTTTTACGATAAAAGCAAAAAAATTTAGGAAAGCAGTAGGAGCGGAATTGTATGTTATATTCGGTAATAGATATAAGTTCAAGCAGTTTATCAATGATCATTGCTGATCATAGTTCTGAAAAAACAGAGATAATTTTTAAGGACAGAACAAGTTTAAGTCTGATACATTATTTGGAAGGGAAGAAATTGTCAGAACGAGGTCAAGATAAATTAACCGATTTTTTAAAAGCAATGCTTGATAAATGCAGAAGATTCAATGTTAAATATTGTTATCTGATTTCGACGGCTGCGCTTCGTTATATACAGAATTATGCGGAAGTAAACCAAAAGGTTTTTGAAAAGACCGGTTTGACAGTTAATTTTATTGACGGGAAAACGGAAGCATTTTGTGATTATATAGCCAATCAGTATTATTCATCTTATGAGAAGCCTGTTCTGATTGATTTAGGTGGAAAAAGCCTTGAAATTTGTGATTTGTCAAAGACAGACAAAGAGGACATGGTTTGTTTTGATTTCGGTTTATTAGATCTTCATCGGAAATTTATCCGTCAGATCCAACCTACGGAGAAAGAAGTAAAAGATATCAAAAAGTTTGTTGTTGAAAAATTTAACGACGCAGAGTTACCGAAACAAGATGTGTTTAAAACAGCTGTGATGGTTGGGGCTACAAGCAGGGCGATTTACGATATTTATCTTGATTTTACAGAAGAGAAAGATAATGCTGATGTTAAAACTATCAAATATAAAAAGTTTAAAAAGCTAGTGTATTGCTTGCTGTACGGTTCGGAGCGTTCTAATCTGATTTTAAATAATGCTCCGGAAAAACTTTATCTTATCGCATCGGCTGCGATAACTTTGAAAGTGTTGTTTAAGCGTTTTGATGTCGATTCGATTGTTGTAAGTGACCGAGGCGTTAAGGAAGGTTACTTGCAACTGGTTCTTGAAGGAAAAGAAGTAGGCATTGCGTGTGACTTGGAAAGTGAATTGCCGCACAGCGATGAACATATTTCTGAACAAAGTATTCAAAAAAATAAAGGCAAGAAAAAGAATAAATCCGAAAATACGAAAGTTTCGGATAAGTAAAAAATTAATTAGGCAAGATTTGTCAGAGCGGAAAAATTAACTGTGCGTAAGGAGCGTAGAGAGTGAAAACCGTCAGCAAAAAAAATAAATTTATAAAAGGGATTTACGTAAATCGTGAATTCAGTTGGTTGTTGTTTAACAAAAGAGTTTTGGAACAGGCAACAGATTTAACGAATCCTCTTTTGGAACGGGTTAAATTTTTATCGATATTCGGTTCAAATCTTGATGAGTTTTTTATGGTGCGAGTCGGTAGTCTGTTTAATGAACAACTGACGCATCCGCAGGCGCAGGATAATAAAACAGGTCTTACGGCAGCAAAACAACTTGACGGTATCTGTGCAGAGGTCAACAAATTGTATGCAAGCAGGGCAAATGTTTACACAACTTTGAGAAAAGAACTCAACAAGAACGGACTTAAAATACTTCGGGCGTCAGATCTTACCGATTTACAAAAAAAATCTTGTTATGAAATATTTTCATCGCAGGTTTTGCCGTTGTTGTCGTTAATGGTGTTGGATGCAAAGCATCCCTTGATGCAATTTGAAAATATGCGCAGTTATATGATCTATGATCTGGAAAGAGACGGAAGACGTATGATTGGGGTTATGGCGATCAATTCCGCACTAGACAGATTATATAAGGTCAACGGCGGTAAAAAAGTTAAATTGATCCCTCTTGAAGAGCTGATTCGCGCATTTGGCCACAGTGCTTTTATTGGATATACTGTGAAAGATAAAATGTTGCTTAGGGTAACCAGAAACGCTGATTTTGATACAAATATCGATGATACGGATATTGAGCGTGATTTTTCACAGTTTATGAAGGAAAAGGTTGAGTCGCGTGCAAGGATGAACGTTGTCCGACTTGAAGTAGATAACAATAATTCAAAGCTCAAAGATTTTGTTTTAAAACATTTAAAAATAAATCAGAAGTTTTGTTTTTGTGACAGACATTTTTTTGATTATAAATTTATGTTCGGTTTAGGAAAATATTTATCCCAGACCGAAACGGCAAGATTAAAATATCCTCCGTTTAAGGGAAAAATCAGTGAAGAAATCGCAAATAGCCAATCTTTGATAGACCTGGTTTTTAAAAAGGATATTTTTCTTTCTTACCCGTATGACAGTATGTCACCCGTTTTGGATCTTCTTGCGCAGTGTGCAGAGGATGAGAGGGTTCATTCAATTAAAATAACAATATATCGTTTGGCTAATCATTCAAGGATCGCTGAACTTCTTTGCAAGGCAAGTGAAAACGGAAAACAAGTAACCGTTGTTATTGAGCTTTGTGCAAGGTTTGATGAAGAAAATAATATGTACTTTGCAGGAAAACTGCAAGAAGCGGGTTGTACTATTATTTACGGAATGGAAAACTATAAAGTACATTCCAAGATCATTTCGATTGTGTTTAAAGACGGGGATGAAATAAAGTATATAACTCATCTTGGTACAGGCAATTATAATGAGTCTACGAGTACTCAATATACCGATTTAAATATTATTACTTCTGATCAAAAGATCGGGGAAGATGCCGTTTCGTTTTTCAGAAATATAGCTATTTGTAACACGGATTATCGTTATAATCGGTTGTTAGTTGCTCCACATACGCTGAAATCGGGATTGATAAATTTGATTGACCGTGAAATCGTTAAGGCGAAAGAGGGCAAGGAAGGTTATATTTTAGCAAAAATGAACAGCTTGACCGATAAAGATATGATCGATAAACTGGAAGAGGCGAGTATTGCAGGGGTAAAGATAGAACTGATTGTCAGAGGAATTTGTTGTTTATTGCCAGGAGTTCAAGGTAAGACGGAAAATATAAGGGTAATCAGCATAGTGGGAAGATTTTTAGAGCATTCTCGTGTCTATTCGTTTGGTCGTGGTGAAGACAGGAAAATGTTTATTTCCAGTGCCGATCTTATGACCCGAAATACCGATAAGAGAGTGGAGATTGCCGCTCCCGTTTTGGATAAAACAATAGCAGATAAAATTGAGAAAATATTGCAGATAATGCTTGCTGATAATATCAAGGCAAGGAAACTGTGTTCGGACGGGAAATACCGAAAAGTGGAAACATTGGGTGAAATGCTCGATGCTCAGTCGTATTTTTTAAAGAACGTAGGTAAATAATAATCAGGTTTTCAGGGAAGTGTCAAAAAGACATTTCCCTGTTTTTTTAACAAGGGAATTTTTCAAAGTTTATGGGCAGAGTGAGCATAGAGGAAATGTGTTTCTGTCTGTAATTTCTTGATTTTTTTTTATTTATATTGTATAATTTGATTATGGAAACTTATATTCAATGGATGGTCGAGCTTCTTGCGGCATTTGTGGCTGTATGCGTTGTGCTTTCTTTGCACGAGTTTGCGCACGCATTTGTCGCGTATAAATGTGGGGATCCGACTCCGAAATTTTACGGAAGACTAACAGTTAATCCGGTCGCTCATTTTGACCCCTTGGGCTTGATCATGTTTACGGTAGCGGGATTCGGTTGGGCAAAGCCTGTGCCGATCAACCCGAATAATTTTAAAAAATATAAAAAAGGACTCGCACTGACGGCTGTTGCAGGGGTGGTAATGAATTATATTACAGCCTTCCTTTTTTGTCCGTTGTTTTTGATAGTATTGTATTATGTGCGTGTTCCTTGGTGGCCGCTGCAACAGTTCTTATATCAAACCACATATTTTTTGTTCGCTTATTCACTGGGGTTTTGTGTGTTTAACCTGATACCGCTGCCTCCTTTGGACGGATGGCGTGTAGTCCAGGCTGTAAATAAAAGCCGCGGTAAAGTTTATCGTTTTTTTGAAAGATACGGCAATATGATTTTACTGATATTGATCGGTATTCATTTTTTGGTAAATTTCATGACGAATTATGGCGCAACTGCACTTTTAGGCAGTTATTTAAGTTACATTGATGTTTTAGGTTATATCATGAGTTTTGCGACACAGATTCTCGGTTGGCCGATTAGCGAATTCTGGGGGCTGATTTTCTGATGAAAAATGCAACTGAAAATTTTGAATCGGTCGTAGATTATACGACTATATTAGAAAATTTTGAAGGGCCGCTCGATTTATTGCTGTATCTCATTAAACAGGAGCAGATCGAGATCAAGGATGTGTTTGTTTCAAAAGTTACAGAGCAATTTCTCGAATATATGAAGGGATTGCCGTACATAGATATTGATAAGGCAAGCGAATATCTGAGCATTGCTTCGGCGATATTAGAGATCAAAGCTAAAAGCCTTGTTCCCGCGATCGTTGAACAGGAAGAGGATCAGGAAGACGGGGAAGCCGTTTTGATCCGTGCGTTGGAAGAATATAAACTTTTAAAAGAAGAAAGTGCGAAACTGAAAGAACTGGAAACGATCGGTTTTTATTATAAAGAACCGGATAAAAATGTCGGCGAGGCAAAAATCGTTTATAAGGATTTTAATCTGGAAGGATTGCTGAAAGCGTTTACCGACCTTATGCTCAGGCAGGAAGCGAAAATGCGCGAAGCGGGCATACAGAGAGAGATCCCGAAAGAAGTCTATACGATTCCAGATAGAGCCAATTATATTTGTAAAGCAGTGGCGGAACATGAGTCCGTTGCGTTTGATGATTTGTTTTCCGCTCATTCATCGAGAAGCGAAATCATAGTCACTTTTCAGGCACTACTTGAACTTTTAAAACATCAGTTTATAAAAGTGACGCAAGGTGATACTTTTGATAAGATTTATATAACGAGTAATCCAGACAGAAGCGAGGAAGAGTTCATTGGAGATTTTGGAGAATCTGAGTAATATACTTGAAAGTATTTTGTTTGTATCCGGTAATCCGGTTCCCGTTGACATTATAGCCGAAAAACTCGGGGTAAGCGAAAAAGATGTGCGGGATGCCGCTAAGAAATTGCAGGAAAGGTATTCCGAAAAGGGTGGAATACGCCTTCTTACATTTAATAAAAAATTGCAACTTTCCAGCAATCCCGAATATAAAGATTATGTATCGTCTGTTTTGAATCCGATCAAAGAGCGTGAATTTACAAGAACAATTTTGGAATGTTCGGCGATCATAGCGTATAAACAGCCGATTACAAAAGGTGAATTAGAAAGTTTGCGCGGTTTAAATTGCGATTATGCGATTCATACGTTGTTGGAGTTAAAAATGATAGAGCCGGTAGGCAGGAAAGATGCGGTCGGCAGGCCGATCCTGTATGCAACTACGGACAATTTTTTGAAACGATTCAAACTGAACAGTATTGAAGATCTGCCTGATTATGATACATTGATGGAAAGCATCGCCAAATTGCACGCGGACGAGCCGGATTCTTATCTCTATGCCAATAATGTTTATGTGGACAATGAAAGTGCGGAATCGGGTGAAACGGCGGAAAAGGCTGACGCTCAGCAGTCGGAAAGAGAAACTCCTGTTCCGAAAAGCGATCTGCCTGATTTTTTGCAGGATTTGGATGAAGACGATCTTATTAAAATCGAATAAAGTTAAAAGCGCTCTCCAAAAAGGGGAGCGCTTTTTAGTGCTTGGATTATTTGATTGTGACGTAAAAATCGCCGTTTTTTGCATTGACTTCTATGACGTTGCCGGGTTGTAAGTCGTTTGCGATCATAGTTCTTGCAATAAGTGTTTCGATTTTGCTTTGTAAATACCGTTTCAAAGGTCTTGCACCGTATACAGGATCGTAACCGTTTTCAATAATAAGATCTTTTGCGAGCGGGGTAATGACAAGTCCGAGTTGTTTATCTTTTAACCTTTCAGTCAGATCTTGTATCAAGAGATCAATAATTTTTGTTATATTGTCTTTTGTAAGAGGTTTATAATAAACGATCTCATCGAGACGGTTAAGAAATTCCGGACGGAAACTCTGTTTGAGCAGATCAGAAACTTTTTCTTTTGCGCTTTCTTCTATATCACCGTTTTCATTGATTCCGTCGAGGAGATAAGAAGAACCGAGGTTGGAAGTAAGAATGATGATCGTGTTTTTGAAGTCGACCGTTCTTCCTTGGGAATCGGTAATTCTTCCGTCGTCAAGCACCTGTAAGAGTATATTAAACACATCGGGATGAGCTTTTTCGATTTCATCGAACAAAACAACGGAATAGGGTTTTCTTCTTACGGCTTCGGTTAGCTGTCCGCCTTCGTCGTAGCCTACATATCCGGGAGGCGCGCCGATGAGCCTGGATACGGAAAATTTTTCCATATATTCGGTCATATCTATTCTGACCAGATTGTGTTCGTCGTCAAAAAGACTTTCTGCAAGCGCTTTCGCAAGTTCGGTTTTTCCTACGCCGGTTGGACCGAGGAACAGGAATGAACCGATCGGTCTGTTTGGATCTGCGATGCCGGCTCGTGAACGAATAATTGCCTCAGTCACTTTTGTGACGGCTTCGTCCTGACCGATAACACGTTTGTGCAGTATCTCGTCGAGATGAAGGATCTTTTCGCGTTCACCTTCCATAAGTTTTGAAAGGGGAATTCCTGTCCAGCGGGAAACGACTTTTGCGATTTCTTCTTCCGTGACCGTATCGCGCAGAAGGGTATTTTTTTGAACGGTACCGCTCTTTTGCGCTTCTTCAAGTTTTTTCTGCAATTCAGGCAAACGGCTGTATTTCAGTTTAGCCGCGCGCTCATAATCGGAAACACGCTGTGCTTCTTCGATTTCTGCATTGACTTTTTCGATTTCGGCTTTTGTATCGGAAACGGCGTGTATGCTCTGTTTTTCATTGTTCCATTGCGCTTTCATGACATTAAAGCGGTCTCTCAATTCGGCAAGTTCTTTTTGAATATTATTCAAACGTTCTTTGGAAAGGGAATCGGTTTCTTTTTTGAGAGCCATTTCTTCAATTTCAAGCTGCATGATCTTTCTGGCAATGTCATCCATTTCGGCTGGCATGGAGTCGATTTCCGTACGAATGGTAGCGCATGCTTCGTCTACAAGGTCAATTGCTTTATCAGGGAGGAATCTGTCAGAGATATAACGATGGGATAGGGTCGCCGCGGCGATCAGTGCCTGGTCGTGTATCTGAACTCCGTGAAAGACTTCATATCTTTCTTTCAGACCGCGGAGAATGGATATCGTATCTTCGACCGTCGGTTCATCTACCATTACAGGCTGAAACCTTCTTTCGAGTGCAGCGTCTTTTTCAATATATTTTCTGTATTCGTCGAGCGTTGTTGCACCGATACAATGCAATTCACCTCTTGCCAACATAGGTTTTAAGAGGTTGCCTGCATCCATTGCGCCGTCGGATTTACCTGCGCCGACAATGGTGTGAAGTTCGTCAATGAAGAGTAGAATTCTGCCTTCGCTTTTTCGGATTTCATTGAGAACGGCTTTCAGCCTTTCCTCAAATTCACCCCTGAATTTTGCACCTGCGATCAAAGCGCCCATATCGAGAGCAAATATAGTTTTATTTTTCAAACCTTCGGGAACGTCTCCGCGTACGATTCTTTGCGCAAGACCTTCGGCAATAGCGGTTTTACCGACGCCCGGTTCACCGATCAAAACAGGGTTGTTTTTTGATTTTCTGGAAAGAATACGTATAACGTTTCGTATTTCATTATCTCGGCCGATCACTGGATCAAGTTTTTGATCTTTGGCACGTTGAACGAGATCGAATCCGTATTTATTGAGGGCGTCATAAGTGCTTTCGGGATCGTCTCCCGTAACTCTTCCGCTCTTTACTTTTTTCAGTTCGGTAAGGAAAATATCTTTTGTAAGCCCGAAAGAACGGAAAATGTTGCGCAATTCATCCGTTGCATGATCGAAAACGGAAAGCATGATATGTTCTACCGATACATATTCATCTTTCATTGATGTTGCAAGTTTTTCCGCTTCGGCAAGTATTCTGTCGGTAACGGGTGAAATGTAAATTTTATCCGGTTCACGCCCGCTGCCGCTTACGGCAGGGATCTTACTGATCGCAGTATCCAAAACCGAAAGCAGTTTATCGCAGTCGATTCCTGATTTTTTTAAAAGCTGGGGGATAAGTCCGCCTTCCTGATCGATAAGAGCATATACCAAATGCTCAGGCATGATTTGCATGTTTTGATTTTCTATAGCGATGTTTTGTGCGGATGTCACCGCTTCAAGTGCTTTTTTTGTGAACTTTTGAGCATTCATAATGATCACCTCCTTTAAATGAGCTGAACGCCGCTGTTCAGATAGCTTAAATATCTTTTCTCTATGT
The DNA here is from genome assembly GCA_949287815.1 of uncultured Bacillota bacterium. GTDB lineage: Bacteria > Bacillota > Clostridia > Christensenellales > Borkfalkiaceae > Borkfalkia. Next base: position 26,367 of record CASEHS010000007.1, read on the forward strand.
CTTGTGTAGAATTGAATTTTCCGCTTAAGTAACTTTTCAGCATTTCGTCAAAAGTGGCGATATAATTGCTGATTGCGTTTCCGATCTGTTCTTCTGAATAATCAGAATCGTTCGGTACTGCAAATGTCCTTAAAAATTTACCGTTTTCCATTCCGTAAGAAATAGCATCTTTGGCAAAAAAGTGTTGAATGTATATATTCTCCAGTTGGATCCATATCTTAAAGAATCTTGTAAGTTCCAGTAACAGCTCCGCAGACTGAGTTCTGAAAATTATTTTTAATTCGCCTATGGTTTCCTTGGGAGTGCGGTACATCTCGACTTCATATCGAATGGTAGGGCGATAATGATATTTTAAGGAGCTTTTTATAGACATTGTCATATCGTTAGGTTGAGAGTATAACAAAAAACTGTCCCGATTTCCGATCATTTGCTCAATAATATCAAAAATATTCCTTACATGTTTTTCAGGTGTGGTAAGTGATACGTATTCGGCAAGGATCTGATTTACAAGATTAGATCGGTTGGTATTTTTTTCATTTGCAAGCGCATCAATGGCGTTGATTACATCTTCAGCCAACATTAAGCTGTACATGTTTTTTTTCATAAGCTTCCTCCTTTTTCTCAGGATATCTATAGTATACTCGCTTTTTAAAATTTGTCAATATTTTTATATAAATTTTATTGCAATTATATAAAAATTAATTCAAATTAAAACAAGAGAATTGATTGCAGGAAATGATTAAAAAGTATATAATGAATAAAAAATAAAAATCCGCACATATTTTTCGCATGATATTTGAGATAGAATTGATTGCGGCAATAGTTGCGGGAATGGCAGGAGGGGTTTATATGCAGGATCAGTGTGAGCTCTCAGAGTTTTTTTCAAAAGCAGAGCAGATCAGGATTTGGGAAGAAGGAGAAGCGAAAGAATTTTCTCATGGATCTGAACTGTTTCAGGGAATTTTATATAAATGGAATGAAATGATAAAAGACTCATTTCAGATGCCGGCTTTCGGGGTCAGTATTGATAAGCTTACTCGGGAAGAAATGAAGAAAGGCTTATGGGTGGAATTTTTGTTTAATAAGGATGAAAAATGTAACGGAATGCCGTTCTCGAAATTGCTTATAGCAATCCGACCCGATTATTGTGGATTTAATGTTGTCAGGTACTGTGAGGATGGTTACAACGGAAGGTGTTTTTATCTGGACTTACAGGGGGGAAATATGACGGATTTTTATGAATATTTAAAACAAGTAATTTGAAAAAATTATAATTGAGAACCCCGCGGCAAAATTGCCGCGGGGTTCTTATTAAATTTCAATATTCGCGTATGCTTCAAGTATGTTTTCAAGTTTTTGAGCGTCATCCGCATTTTCTATAAAAGTTTTATAGCATTGACATACGTTTCCGTTTTGATCAAAGCCGGTGTCGTTACATTTTTTACACCGATATTGAGGAATCAGCATTTCCTCGGTAAGGTGCATACTTTGCAAAAGCTTTTTACGTTCTTTTTTAAGAAGATCCAATTTTTCGGAAAGTTCGGATGTATCTCCGCCAAGGGCATCAGCTTTTGCGAGTTTGATTTCTGTGGATTTTATTTCTTCTTCATTATTTTTGAAGTTAGCGTTGCTGCGGGCAATTTTGAGATAATGCTCCGCCTGATCCTGAGCGCGCTCGCGAAGATTAAAGTAATAGTTTCGGACTTTATTTCGAAACTCTTTGTCTTGTTCGTCAGGTTCGGCTCTATAACTGGGTGCGGCGGGGGGCGTGGATTGCAGCTGATCAGTGCTGAATATGTTTTTAGCTTTCCAAGAGGAGAGTATAGAGTTGATATAAGGGATAGGGCTGGTTTTGCCGTTTGCTAATTCTGCGGCTTTTATAATCATTTCGTCTGAAAATCCCCAGTTTCTCCAATTTTTAAGACAATCTCTGTCCCAATTATTGACTCGCCTTGTAATTCCTGCAATTTGAAGTATCTGTCCTGCGAATTGTTGTTCGCGGCCTTCTTGTTCTGTATAAGCAACAATGCTTTCAGCGGAAACGACGCCGCGATCGAGTAGTTTTTTAATAAGTTCATCCATTTTTTCAAAAGACTTCTTTTCTCTTTTGAAGCAATATTTTGCAAGATTTATCAAAGAGGTGTCTTCATATCCTGCTGCAAGCCAGAAACTTACAAAATTGTCGATATAGGGATCGATAACCTGACAGTATACACCCAATTCTCGGGCGATCAGAATGGTTAAATTCCTGATCTCGGTTTTACGGGAAAGGAAATCGCGGATTTCTGCTTCGGAATATTTTTTATTGGAGTACAGCTCGGTAAGAATTTCATCCAGCTTTGCAAGTCCGCCTTTTTTGTGTAAGGAAGCCACAAATTTAATCATTTCGACTTCAAAATCAAAATCGCCTGTCCATTTCCGCAGTAATTTATAGTCGTCGGGTTCAGGCTTTTTGGAGGAGCCCATTGCTCTTAATATTTTTGCTATATCACCACTTTGTACGACATAATCCGAAAGTTTTTTCTCGATGCTTTCCACCGTGGTGATTCCTTCGGCGGCAAAGTTTTTTGCGACCTGTAAAATGTAATTTTGTGAAATGGATTCGCCTTTTAAGTCAACGCAATATTTAACAATAAGGATAAGTGCTTCCGGTTTTACCGAGTATTGTTCCATGAACGAAAAATATTTTTCGAATTCGCCCGTAGAAATCATTTTTTTCGGCATCAGTGTCTGTACAGCCTTATTGAAATCAGAATATTTTTCGGTATGTATGCGTTTAGGTTTGCCTTTGGTGAAATCAGCAGGGAAATATCTTACCGAAAGAGGCTCAGAAGATACGATTTCCAAAAGGTCGAAATCTTCCCAAAAGCGGAAAGAATCCAATATTTTTTCTTCTGAAAGGTTGAGTGCTTTTGACATTTCCGTAACAGAATAATCTTCCTGAACATTTTGGCACAGATATAATCCGTATAAATAAACTTTTACGGCGTCACCATCGGAAAGAGCCATATATTTATTGATAAATTGATTCTCAACATTAGTGTAGGAAGAAAGGGAAAACTCCTTTGAATATGAACAAAATCCCATTGGTAAAACTCCGGTTCAACGCTTGATTTATTTTCTGTTTTGCGCTATACTATTATATAAATTATTTGACGTAAAAGCAAGATAATTTGCCAATTTTTTAAAAAATCCGCAAATACTTTCTTGGGCAAAACGGAGTGTTATGAAGATTTTGCACACATCCGACTGGCATATCGGAAAGCGACTGAATAAAAGAGAAAGATTAGACGAGCAGCGTGATGTTCTCGATGAACTGATTTCGGTATGTGAAAAAGAAGTAGTAGATCTTGTGCTTGTTGCGGGGGATATTTTTGATACGTTTTTGCCGTCAGCGGAAGCGGAAGAACTTTTTTATGAAAAGGTGACCGAGCTCGCAGGAAAAAACAGAGCAGTATTGTTGATCAGCGGCAATCATGACGACAATGTTCGTTTAGGTGCGGCAACTCCGCTTGCGGAGCGGCACGGTATATACATTTACGGAAGTTCGGGTTATATTCCTAAGACTACCGAAGGCCGTAAAATCAATGTCGCAGAAGCAGGCACAAACCACATAATCTTTTCAAAAGGCGAAGAAAAAGTATTCGTAAATGTTTTGCCGTACCCGAACGAGGCAAGGCTGAAAGAAGATAAGAATCCGAATGAAAGTTTTTACGATAAAATTTCAAGATGGATTTCTATCGGAGAAGAAAAAAACACAAGTAAATTACCTTCAGTATTTTTGTCGCATCTGTTTGTTGCAGGCGGAATAAGCAGTGAAGGAGAGCGGGATATAGACCTTGGCGGTGCAAGGGCGATACCATTGTCACTTCTTCCCCAAAGCGATTATGTTGCATTGGGACATCTGCATAGACGGCAACTTTTTTCAGGGAATGTTTGTTACAGCGGTTCAATTCTGCAATACGCTTTTGATGAAGCGGGTATGGAAAAGTCTTTTGTCATTTTTGATCTTGACAAAAGCGGCGTTCAAAATCTGAAAAAAGTGCCGATAAAATCGGGACGGCAGTTGGTTCGGTTGAGTGCCGATTCGATCGAAAAGGCGGTTGAACTTCTGAAAAATTATCCGGATTGCCTGATCGAGCTTGCTTTATATCTTTCTGAGCCGTTGATCCAATCGCAAATGTCTGTTCTGAAAGAGGCGAACGAAGGTCTGTTAACAGTAATACCCGTAATTTCAAATTCAGATATACAAATCACCGCTGAACGGAGAAGCTGTTTGTCTGCGGGACAGTTATTTAGTGAATTTTATAAAAGCCAATACAATGAGGAGCCATCGGACGAACTGAAAGAATTGTTTTTGTCCATCATAGGGGAATCGAATGAAACCACTTCGTCTTGAATTTTCAGGTATCAATAGTTTTTCGGAAAAGGCGGAGATCGATTTTTCCCGATTATTGTCGGGAGGCGTTTTCGGAATTTTCGGCGATACGGGAAGCGGTAAAACAACTATCCTTGATGCAATGATTTTTGCTTTGTACGGACGTATCGATCGGGCAAGAAGCGGTGCAGGCAGTGAAATCATCAATTATAACTGCGAAAAAGGTTATGTCATTTTCGATTTTGAAATACAAACGGATAAAGGCCGTAAAATTTACCGAGTGGAAAGAGAGATCCGCCGAAAAAATTCTGCGCAAAAGCTTGAACTTTCTGAATTGGACGGTAACAGCGTTCATTGTGTAAGCGAGGGTGTAAAAAACACAAATGCCAAAATAGAGGAAATTGTAGGAATACCGTTTGACGATTTTTTAAAGTGTATTGCATTGCCGCAGGGTGAGTTTGCACAATTTGTAAAAGCAAGCAAGGGCGAGCGCATGGATCTTATTTCCCGTCTTTTCGGTTTGCAGGCTTACGGAAATTTGTTAAGCAATGCCTTAAAAATTCGAGAGAGCGAAGCGCAGTCCGATTACGATAAAGCAGAAGGGGCTTACAACGGTTTAACAGATTATACTGCCGAGGGCGCAAAGCTCTTGGATGAGGAATTCGAGTCTGCAAAAAAACAAGTGGAAAGACTTGAAGCGGATTTTATAAAAGAGCGTGCGGCTCAAGATAAGCGTAAGTTTGATTTTGACAAGTCAAAAAGGCTGACGGCATTTGAGCGTGAAAGAGAAAAACTTCTGTTACAAAAAGAAGAAATGGAAGAAAAGAAGTCTGCGCTCAAAAAGATCCCCGAGGCAGATGAAATATTGCAAACTTTTACGGAGAATGTAAAAATTAAAGAAGCCGTTCAGCGTGAGCAATGTTTACTTGAAAAAATTGCAAAAGAAAAAGAGTTTATAATTAACAGAACGGAAAGCTTGATTCAGAAGCGCAATCAGGAAGATTTTGAAACAAAACTTACAGAAATAAAATCAAAAGTTGTAAATAAAGAATACTATCGTTCAGATTCTGAAAAGTTAAAACGTTTAAAAGCCGAACGTGAAGAATTAAGAATCAGATATGTAAAAGACGGCGAAAAGATTGAGACTACTGAAAAAGAACTTGTTCATTTTTTGGCTGAACGTGCAAAAACAGAGCAGGAAGCAGAGAAGTTTTCTTCCGTTACATTTGAAAAATTGTTCGGGGAAAAAATAGAAAGCGAATTACTCAAAGCCGAATACGAATCAAGCCTCAAATATTTTTCAGAAAAACTTAGAGAGTTGGAGACAGATTACTTTGAGGAAAGCAGACTGTACGGGAAAGTTCATGAGGAATTGATTGGTCGTATCAGTCATTATAAAACTTTTTTGACAGATGACCATACCGGACAACAAGGAAGTATTTTTACAGATATCAGTAAATTTTTGGAAGAAAAAGAGAAGCTGGTCAGTAAATTACATGAAATCGATTTAAATAATACTAAATTGCAAAACGATAAAACAAAAATAACCGAAGAACTTGAAGAGATCAAGGTTAAAGGGCTTGAAATCAAAAACAATATTGAAGAGTTAGAGAATCGCCTGAAAGCAGCGGTCGGGGAAGATTATCGAGGTGACTTTGATAAGTTTTTTGCTGAGCTTGAAAGAAAGCAGAAAGAAATCAGTCAAGCTTTGGAACAGTCTTTAAAGGATGAGTCAGAGCTTCGCGAAAAGAATCTTGCTTTGGAAAAAGAGGAAAGTGCAAGTTTGGCAAGGCTGAATCAGTTTTCAGAAAAACAGGAAGAATTACGTAGTAAGCTAAAAGAAAAATTGGAAAAGTCAGCGTTTGATTCGGCAGAAGAAGCAAAATTGTTTTTAAAAAAATATCCCGATCAGCAAAGGCTGAAAGACGAAACGGACGGATATGAGAAAGCAGTTTATCAATGTGAGGCCAATATCCTCGAAATCAAAAATGATTCAGATTTTAACCGAATAGAAGAAAAAGATTATGTTGAATCAAAAGAAAAATTCGAGGAATTGGAAAGAGCAAGAGAAAATACGAAATCGGAGCTAAAAGTTCTTAAAAGTAAAATTGAATCATATCATCTTGCTTTACAAAAGAAAGCAGTGCAGGAAAAAGAACTTGCGGAAAAGCGAAAGAAACTTGAAACGATCCTCAAATTAAAATCTCTAATACGTGGTAACGCTTTTATGGAGTTTGTTGCGGGAGAATACTTATCCGATATCTCCGTTGCGGCAACAAAGACACTGTTAAAGCTTTCAAACGGAAGATACTTTATCCGTTATAATCAGGGATTTTTTGTCGGCGATAATTTTAATGGCGGAAATTTGAGAAGTGTAAATACGCTTTCAGGTGGAGAAACTTTTTTGGTTTCGCTTTCGCTTGCTTTGGCGCTGTCCGCTGCGATTTATGCTAAATCTATGAAACCGATCGAATTTTTCTTTCTTGACGAAGGGTTCGGAACTCTCGATGAAAAACTTGTGGATACGGTGATGGACAGCCTTGAAAAACTGCGGAGTACAAACTTATGTATAGGACTCATTTCGCACGTGGAAGAGTTAAAGCATCGTATTTCAAATAAAATATTAGTTACTCCCGCTACGGAAACCAGCGGTTCAAAAATTACAATAAATATCTGACGGAGAAATCAGTTTGTCTACAAAAATGTTAACCCCCATAACGCTTTGGAATGATTTTGACGATTCTTTGCCGTTGAATACGGAGATCGTAAAAGAAACAGCGCAAGGGAATGCAAAACTTACTTATATTAAATTTTCAGGACGCGCATACGGATCTTCACGAGTGCGTATTTTCGGTTTATATGCAAAGCCTTTGACGGGAAGTTCTTTTCCTGCTTTGCTGATACTTCCGGATGTTGAGCATACTTGTGATGAGAATCTTGCTTTGCATTTTGTGGAAAAAGGCTATGCGGTTCTGATGGTTGATTATGGCGGTGTACGCGATAACGGGGATTATACGATTTATCCGGAAGAGCTTTCATATGCAAATTATAGAGATGATAATTGCGCAAGAAGAACTCAATTCGTCGATGATACCGCAAAAGAAACTTCCTGGTATGAGTGGGTGGGCGTCGCAAGGTATGCATTGAAGTGGATGAGAGACTGTGAAGAAATCGGACTTGTTGGCGTTCTCGGGTTAAAACGAGGCGGAGATGTCGCGTGGCAGCTTGCGGCAACTGCGGATGTCGATTGCGTTATTTCAGTTTGTGCGGGCGGATGGAATGCTTATCGCGGTATTTGTAAATTCGGGGATAATACCGAATTAAAGATGGATGATGAAAGATACCGTTTTTTGGCTGCGGTAGATGCTCAGGCATACGCGCAATATGTTAGGTGTCCGGTTTTAATGCTGTGTGCCACAAACGATTCCGGTTTTGATGCGGATCGCGCATTTGATACTTTTGCACGTATTAATTCCGAGCAGGAAAAAACTTTTTATTTTTCTGCAAGATATGACGGGCATATTGGGAACAGTGCATTGAATGATTTACATCTTTTTACGGATAAATATCTGAAAGGTCGGGAAGTATTTATGCCTGAACCTGTTGAGATATCTATTGAAGAAGACGAAGGCGATCTTGTCGCAAAAATCCGCTTTGACAGAAACGGTGAAGCAAAGTATTATGAAGTTTATATGGCGGAAGATAATCTGGATTCTGCGACCAGAGATTGGACTAGAGGTTCACTTAAACGTGATGAAGGGGATGGCGTTGCATATTTTTATCTTAACGCTTATGAAGGCTCGAAGATGGTATTTGCTTTTGCCAAAGCAAAATACAGTTGCGGGTTTGCGGTTTCTTCCAAGATAGCGGTCAAACGTTTGGAAAAACGTTATTTAAACAGTTCATCTGTTAGCAGAATTCTTTATAGCAGTAAAGAAGGAACAGGCAGCTTTACGCTCAATTGCTACAATAAAAATGTTGTTGCTGATTGTTTTTTGGATAACACTCAAAAACCTGTATATTTAAAAGAAGGTCCTTGCGGTATAAAGGGCGTTAGTTCTTCTTACGGACTAAGACTGTACAGGTTAAGCGATTCAAGATATCGCCCGTCAGGAAATGCTTTATTAAAACTGGACGTATATTCGGATAAAGAGCAGGAACTGAATGTGAGTGTGGTTATTGCAGGGAAAGAAAAGCGTGAAGAATTTATATGTAAATTACGTTTACCCGGCGGAGAAAAATGGTTTAATTATATTTTAAGTGCAAAAGATTTTAAAAATGAAGTCAATAAGCCGCTTCCAGCTTTTTCTGACGGCACTTATGTGACGTTTTCAGCGGCAGACGAGTTTTGCCTGAATAATTTTCTTTGGTTGTAAAAAGCAATCATTTGCCTTTTCACAGGGATAAAAATATGTTATACTCATTGGGAGACAAAGTAATCACTAAAAAAAAGCACCCTTGCGGCGGAGATGTATGGACGATCGTCAGGTGGGGAGCGGATGTAAAGATAAAATGTGATAAATGCGGAAGAGTGGTTTTAATGCCGCTGGAAACTTTTCGTAAGTCGGTTAAAATTCAGCAGGGGAAAGACTGATGAGCTTTGAAAATTCTTATAGGGATTTGCTGAACGAAAGAAAAAACGGTTTCACGGAAAAGATGTCTTTTCTCAGATTTGCCGCGGTACTTTTGGCTGTCTGTCTGTGTCTTACCATAACTTTTACAAATTTATTGAATGTAGTGATCGTAGACGGATCGTCAATGCAACCTACGTTACAGGACGGGGATTATCTTTTTATCTATAAGACGCAGTCCATTGAACGTGGTGACATTGTAGTTTATGAGCGTGAGACCTATGATAAAAATAATAATTTGGTAATTGTGCCGGTCATCAAGCGCGTAATAGCGGTGGAAGGTGATGTGATTTTTACCATGCAGGAAGATGGGAAAACAGTTCTTTACCGCCAAAATGCAGGTGAAGCGCAGGCAAGTGTGGTGGATGAACCGTACTTGAAAGAAAATTGGGAAAAAAATACAGTGATCAAAAGAATGGTCATTCCTGAAGGCGAATTTTTTGCAATGGGAGATAACCGAAATATCAGCTATGATTGCAGGGATTACGGGAGTGTACCGCTCAGTACAATAGATGGAGTAGTTACTTCGTGTTCAATAAAAATGAAAAAATTCGTGACAGGATTTTTTAATATTTTCAATGTATTTAATATTAGAAAAACGGAGGCATAATCATGAACGAAAAGGAAATAATTATCAGTTCAGACAGCACTTGCGATCTCGGAGATGCTCTTATTCAAAAATATGATATAAAGATCATGCCGTTGACGGTAATTTTGGGCTCTCAATCTTATAAAGACGGGGAAAAAATTGTACCGGAAGATATATTCCGCTACGTGGAAGAAACGGACGAGCTTCCCAAAACCGCCGCCCCCAGCGTGGAAGATTATGAAGCATTTTTCTCTCAGTTTGTTGACGCGGGAAAAACGGTAATTCACTTTAATATTTCATCTAAGGCTTCGGGCTCAAACGGATTTGCTGTGATTGCGCAAAAAAAATTCGGTGATAAAGTCCATGTGATCGATACACACGCTTTATCGACCGGACAGGGATTGCTTGTCCTGAAAGGCTGCGATTTGCGGGAAGCCGGAAAGTCTGCTGAGGAAATCGTGCAGACGATCATGTCTTTAAGAGATAAGGTAAACACATCTTTTGTGCCGGATACGTTGCGGTATCTTTTTAAAGGCGGCAGATGCTCTGCTCTCTCTTATTATGGAGCAAAGGTATTGTCAATTCATCCGTTGATTTCAATGAAAGACGGGCAATTATATCCGAAGAAGAAATATATGGGCAATATGCAAAGGTGCCTTCGTAACTATGTAAAGGATTTGTTTGAAGAGTATAAAAAATACGATAAGACGCGTTGCTTTATTACTCATAGCGGTTCAGATCCCGAGCTTGTTGCAGCGGTAAAAGAACAGGTAGAGGGGCTGTTTGCGTTTGATGAAATTTTGGAAACAGTAGCCGGCAGTATTATAACGAGTCATTGCGGAAAAAATACGCTTGGTGTACTTTTTATAACAGAATAAATTTAACGGAGTGTTTGTATGAATATTGTATTCGATGACAATGATCTGATCTCATCTTTCAGACAAAAACGGCGAATTTTTTGGTTTTATGTTTTAACAGCCGTGATTTATGCCGCGCTTTGCATTTCCATGCTGATTTATTATATGGGGTTGCCTTATAAGGATAGTATGCAACCACTGCCGAAATGGATCGTTTGGGTGTCTTCCTGTGTATTTGTGATATTCACATATTTATATATGGGTATCAAATTTCATCGTGCAAGAAGATATTATAAGCTGATCTCTTATTTATCCGTGGGAATGAAACAGGTCAACAACAGTATATTCCTTCGCTACGAGGAGCCTGAACTTAAAGAAGGCGTAGATTTTCATGTTCTGATTATGTCGGAATGGAGCAAAAAGAAGTCAGAGTATATGGACAGGAAAATTTATGCGGCTTTTGAAAAACCGTGCCCTGAATTTCAGCGCGGAGATAAGGTGAGGTATCTCACACAAGGAAATGTTATTGTTGAGTATGAAGTCGTAGGTCATGATGATTCTTTTTCAGAGGAGAAAGAAAAAGAAGATAGAAATAAAAAACCGATCAGGATGGGAGAAATTTAATTTATGCGTGCAGTTGTAACGGTTACAGGAAAGGATAAAAAAGGTATAATAGCAAAAGTAAGTGCGTTTCTTGCAGAGAAAGGTGTAAATATTGAAGATATCAGCCAGACGATTTTGCAGGAATATTTTGCCATGATCATGCTTGTGGATATCAGTAATTCAAAGACGGAGCTTTCAGTTCTTGCAGGAGAATGCGAGAAACTCGGGGAGAGCATAGGAATGTCTATTCGTTTACAGCATGAAGCAATTTTTAATGCAATGCATAATATTTAAGACTTAAGTTGAGGCAATAGATATGTTTAATAAATATGACGTGCTTGAAACGATAGACATGATCGAAAGGGAACATCTCGATATCCGTACAATTACGATGGGGATATCACTGCTTCCTTGTATTTCTTCCGATGCAAAAACTACGGCTGACAAAGTTTATGATACAGTATGCAGAAAAGCTAAAGATATCGTAAAGGTTGCAAAACAACTTTCAGGTGAATATGGAATTCCGATTGTCAATAAAAGGGTGTCCGTAACGCCGGTAAGTTTGATTTGTGCGCCGTTTCCTCAAAACGCTGCTATGGTCGGCAAGGCACTTGACCGTGCGGCGAAAGAATTGGGAATTGATTTTCTAGGCGGATATTCTGCTCTCGTGCATAAAGGGACAGCAGATTACGAAAAAATATTTATAGAAAGCATTCCCGAAGTGCTTTGCGAAACGGAAAGGCTGTGTTCTTCTGTCAATATTGGTTCTTCGAAGTCGGGGATCAATATGGATGCTGTAAAACAGATGGGTGAAATCGTAAAGGAGACGGCAAGGTTGACGGCTTCTACGGACGGGCTTGGTTGCGCAAAACTTGTGATTTTTGCCAATGCAGTAGAAGATAATCCGTTTATGGCAGGGGCGTTCCATGGTGTCGGTGAAAGCGATACGGTGATAAATGTCGGAGTATCGGGACCTGGTGTTGTTAAACACGCTTTGGAAAATATTCCGGATGCAAATCTGACCGATGCCGCTGAAACCATTAAAAAGACAGCCTTTAAAATTACGAGGGCGGGTCAGTTGATTGCGAAAGAGGCGGCAAAACGTCTGAATGCACAGTTCGGTATTGTGGACTTATCTCTCGCGCCTACGCCTGTTATGGGAGACAGTGTTGCCCATATTCTGGAAGAGTTAGGGCTTGAATGCGTAGGTGGTCACGGTTCTACTGCGGCGCTTGCTATGCTGAACGATGCTGTTAAAAAGGGCGGCGTTATGGCAAGTTCTCATGTCGGCGGCTTGTCGGGTGCGTTTATACCGGTCAGTGAAGATATCGGCATGATCCATGCGGCAGAAAAGGGGCTTTTGAATATTGATAAATTGGAAGCAATGACGGCAGTTTGCAGTGTCGGATTGGATATGATCGCAATCCCCGGAGATACTCCTGCAACAACTATCAGCGCGATCATTGCCGATGAAGCGGCTATCGGTATGATTAACAATAAAACAACGGCAGTGCGTGTGATACCTGTGCCGGGGAAAGGTGTCGGTGAGTGCGTAGAGTTTGGCGGACTGCTTGGCAGGGCGCCGATCATGCCTGTCAATACTACGGACAGTTCGAGATTTATCAATCGTGGCGGGAGAATACCTGCACCGATTCACAGTAATAAAAACTGATCTGAAAGTCGGAGGGGCAATAAGGAGCAAATATGGAAAGAAGCGAAGTTGAAAGCAAATACAAATGGAATACGAACGATATTTTCACTTCGGATGAAGAATGGGAAAGTTATTATACAAAGGCAATGCAGAGCCTTGATTTTTCAAAATTTCAGGGCAAACTGAATGAAGCAGAAAATCTTCTTGCCTTTTTTAAGAAGCAGGAAGAAGCGGGCAGAATGCTTGAACGGTTGCATTTATATGCGCATATGCGTCACGATGAAGATTCTAGGATATCTGCTTATACAGCCATGCAGGCCAAGGCAATTTCTTTGTATGTGCGTTTTTCTTCGGAGGTTTCTTTTGCCGAACCAGAACTTACGGCGCTTCCCGCTGAATTACTTGTATCTTTTTCAGAAGATAAAAGATTTTCTGATTATGATTATTATTTTCGTCAGTTGATCCGAAGTAAAGAACATATTTTGCCTGCTTCCGAAGAAAAATTACTCGCGGCAGGGGGAGAAATATATTCTCAATTCCAAAATATTTTCTCTATGATAGACAATTCAGATCTAACATTTGGGGAAGTAGAGGACAAAGACGGAAAAACTATAACATTGACGCATGGCACATACGGCGTTATCCTTCATGGTGAAGACAGGGAGTTGCGCCGTAAGGCATTTGAAAAATATTATAAATCTTATATTTCTTTTGCGAATACCATTGCGGCAACCTATTTCGGAAACGTTAAAAAAGATGTGTTTTTAAGCCAGGCAAGAAAATATTCTTCCTGTCTTCAAAGGGCTCTTTCAAACGAGGATGTACCTGTTGTTGTGTATGACAATCTGATTTCTGCTGTAAATGAAAGTCTTGGTTCCATGCATAAATATATCTCTCTTAGAAAAGATTTGCTTGGGCTTTCAGAGCAGCATATGTACGATATATATGCGCCGCTGGTATCGGACGCGGAATTAAAGCTATCCTATGAAAAGGCTTGTGATCTTGTCATTGAAGGACTTGCCCCCTTAGGTGAAGAATATATTTCATTATTAAAGAAAGGTTTTTCAGAAGGCTGGGTCGATGTTTGTGAAACGACTGGTAAGCGCAGCGGTGCTTACAGTACGGGGATTTTTGGGATTCATCCGTATGTGCTGTTGAATTATCAGCCGACCACGCATGATGTGTTCACGATAGCACACGAGATGGGGCATTCATTGCACACTTATTTTTCTAACCGCAGTCAGCCGTATGCCAAAGCGGATTACAGGATTTTTGTTGCCGAAGTTGCCAGCACAGTAAATGAGGTGCTTTTGTTAAAACATCTTTTGGCGGTGACGGACAATGAGAATCTTAAAAAGTATCTTTTAAATTATTACCTTGATATGATTCGTACGACGCTGCATCGTCAGACGATGTTTGCGGAATTTGAGTCGGTTGCACATGATATGGTCGAAAAGGGCGAACCTTTGACCAGTGAGAATTTATGTGCGCTTTATCTTGATCTCAATAAAAAATATTATGGTGACGGGATAGTTCATGACAGAGAAATTGCGTATGAGTGGTCGCGTATCCCGCATTTTTATACGTCATTTTATGTCTACAAATATTCTACGGGTATTATCAGTGCAATTTCAATTGCAAACGGCATATTAAAAGAAGGGGATGCTGCGGTTCGCAGGTATTTGTCATTCTTATCTTCAGGCGGAAGCGACAGTCCTGTCAATCTTTTAAAAATTGCCGGAATAGATCTTACGAAAAAAGAAGCATTTCAGATAGCAATGCGTGAATTTGATGAAACGCTTTTGTTGTTTGAAAAAATTTGTAAAAAATGAGGCTCTGTCTCATAGAGGAACAATATGCCAAACAATACAAATGTTTTGCCGAACAATCTTGAAGCTGAACAAGCTTTGCTCGGGTGCCTTTTGATCGATAATGAAACTCAGGCAGAGATACTCGATAAGCTTTCAGAAGAGGATTTTTATCAGGAATCCCATCAGCTTATTATTGCGGCAATGAAAGATGCTTTCAATGCAAGAAAGCCTGTGGATGTGGTAACTCTTGCCGATCAGCTTTCTACAAATGCGCGGCTTGAAAAAGCAGGCGGGTTATCATATATTACAGACCTTGCAAAAATTACGCCTTCCGCGGCAAATTATAAATATTATTTTGAAATCGTTAAACGCGACAGTGTAAACCGTAAATTGATTCGCGCTTCGCAGGAAATTATTGATACCGCTATGAAAAGTGTGGATTCGACGGAGAGCGTTGCGTTTGCGGAAAAAATGGTATTTGATATTTCCAAACGGTTGTACACATCAGCACTTGTGGATATGCGCGAAGATGACAGCTATGATCAGGTTCTGAGTAAGTTTGAAACGATTTCGACGGATGAGAATGCTTTGCGCGGAGTTCAGACGGGTTTTACGAAGTTGGATAAAATTACAAACGGACTTCAAAAATCTGACTTTATTGTCCTTGCGGCTCGTCCTGGTGTCGGAAAAACGACAATAGGCATGAATATCGTAGAGCATGCGGCTTTGATCGATAACAGGGTATGTGCAATTTTTTCTTTGGAAATGCCGAGGGTTCAGCTTGCGCAAAGATTGCTTTGTTCTTTCGCTCGTGTAAGTATGTCAAAAGCGATGTCGGGCGATCTGACGCAAAGTGACTGGAAAAAATTGTGGAAAGCGAGCGCGGATCTGAAAAAAGCAAAAATATTTATAGACGATTCTTCAAAGATATCTCCCGCAGAGATCTTGTCAAAATGCAGGCGTTTGAAATCCCGAAAAGAAGGGTTGGACCTTATAATGATCGACTATATTCAGTTGATGAGCAGTGGGTCAAGACGTCAGGAAGAGAACCGTCAACAGGAAATTTCAACTATAACCCGTAACCTTAAAATCATGGCAAAAGAATTGGACGTTCCTGTGTTGGCGCTTTCACAGCTTCGTCGTATATCATCCAAAGAAGAGCCTCAGCTTTCAGACCTTCGTGAATCCGGAGCTATTGAGCAGGATGCCGATATCGTAATGTTTATACATCGTCCTGATGTAGCTGCGACACCTGAGGAACTTAAAAGCGGCAAAATCATTAAGGATGATGCTGATCTCATCATAGCAAAACACAGAAACGGTGAGCTTGGTAGGGTTAAGCTTCGCTTCCGCGGCGATCAGGTTCGATATGTCAACCCGCCTCCCGGATATCTTCCGGACGAGCCGCCTGAATCTGCGGCAAGGGCAGAGGAGGATGGTGATGAGTATCCTTCCGAAGATTATATGTCGGATGAAATGTACGGAGAGGAGGATGAAGGTTGATTTATGCTTACAAATGTTTCGCCGATCAACGCAGATTCTCTTCGTGTGGCCAAATCTATACTTGAAAAGGGCGGTGTGGTAGCGTTTCCTACGGAAACAGTTTACGGCTTAGGGGCGGATGCCCGTCTCGACAGTGCTGTGGAAGAAATTTATAAAATCAAAGGGAGACCGTCTGACAACCCACTGATCGTACACGTTCATCGTGATTATGATTTGAGTTTATTGATCAGTGACGAGCAGCCTTATGTAAAAAAACTTCGAGAAGCCTTTTTACCTGGGCCTTTAACTTTGGTTTATCGCGGTAAAAATGCTGTCAGTAAAAAAGTTTCCTGTGGATTGGATACTCTTGCGATCAGAGTTCCTGCTCATGATGGGGCTCAGGAGTTTTTAAGAAGTGTAGATATGCCGATAGCAGCTCCTTCTGCAAATATTTCAAAACATATAAGTCCTGTTTCTGCAGAACATGTTCTGGAAGATCTTGGAGGAAGAATACCTCTTATTTTAGACGGAGGACGCTGTTCCGGTGGTATTGAGAGTACTGTGTGTGACGTAACAGGCGAAATCCCGGTCGTTCTCAGAAGCGGTTTGATATCAATGGAAATGATTGCGGATGTTGTCGGCAGATGTGATACTTATATCCCTAAGGCGGGCGAACAGGTGCGTTCTCCCGGTATGAAATATAAACACTATGCGCCTAAATGTTCAACTTTATTGTTTGAATTTAATCAGTTAGATGAAGCTCTTTTAGAGTTTAGAAGGCTTTTAGAACAAGGTAAACGTGTTTTAATTCTTTGTGAAAAGGAGATCGGTTATTTATTTCCGAAAGAGTCGGTTTTAAATCTTGGAGCGACAGAAACAGAAATGGCGGCCAATCTTTACCAGCTTTTGCATGAAGGTGAAAAGCGTGCAGATGTTTTGATTGGGATCGTCCCGAAAAAACATGACGGAATTATGGCGGGAGTGATCAATCGCCTTTCCAAAGCTTGTGCGGGTGAATAATTATGAAACGTAAAAAAGTTTTGTTTATCTGTACGGGTAATACTTGCAGAAGTCCTATGGCTGAGGCGTTATTTAGAGCGGAGATCAAACGCAGAAAAATTAAATTTGTTGATGTTGCATCAGCAGGGATTTTTGCGGAAGGGAGTACTGTAATAAATGAAAACAGTGCAAAGTGTTTGACGGAATCTGGTATTGATTTTTCTAAGTTTCACCCCAGACAGCTTACGCATAAAATGATAGAATCAAGTTTTTTGGTGTTTTGCATGACCAAAGATCAGTGTCAGCTCCTGGATAGTTTTGAAAATGTTCATTCTATTGAGGAGGTTGTGGGGTTTGATATACCTGATCCTTACGGTTATGATATCGATGTTTATCGGCATACGGCAGCTTTATTAAATGAGGCGATTAACAGTATAATCGATCGTTTTTTTTCTTAAAATTTTAATTTAAATAATTGCTAATGTAAAAAAGGAGCTAACTATTGAAAAGTCAAGCAAAAAAGAGAAAGAATTATAAAAATTTTTGGAGAAAAAAAGAGCACGACAAAAAAGCGGCATAAGCCGCTTACGGATTAAGAAGTTAGTAATCAAGCAGGTTCGGAGAAGGGAATGTTGCGGGAAAGGACAGCGAAGATAATCCGCACGAGTTTCTTCATGCCGTGGGACATGGCAACGTAATAATGCTTTCCTTGCGCCCGTTTTCGGTCAATGTAGGAACGGAAAGAAAGCGAATTGACGTAAGCCATATCGGCAGCACAGTAGAGAGCGCGGCGAAGATAACGCGATCCGTGTTTCACCATTGGAGTGTTGGTGGCTGTGTATTTGCCGGATTGGTATGTGGACGGTTCACACCCTGCAAAAGCAAGAAGTTTATCAGGGTTGTCGAAATTCTTAATATCGCCGATTTCGGAAAGGATCGTTGCGCCGAGCAGATTGCCTATACCGGGAATAGACGTAATGGGAGAATTAAGTTCAGCCATAACGGAATCGATTTCACTTTCAATTTCGGACATTTGGGAAGAAAGAAACTGAATGCGTGTGACAGTTTGTTTTAACTCGAAAGCGTCGCCGTAGTTGTAAGTAGCAATGGAATTTTGTGCAAGGGATTTAAGTTGTTCGGCACGACCACGTTTCAACATTCCGCGAGAAAATTCGGATAAAATCTTAGTGAGTTTTAAGATGTTACACTCGGCAATATCTTTGGCGGAAGGTAAGACAGAAAGCAAGTTCAAAGAAGTATTTCCGTAAAGATTGCTGAAAAATCCTTGCAATTCGGGGAAAAGAACGTGCAAAAGCCGTCTGAAACGGTTTTTGAGGGGTTGGATTTCCTGAAACAGGCGAAAGCGTGCGCGGGTCATTGACTTTAAGACGGAAATGTTGTAAGATTGGGATTGGTAGGGATTAGCAACACCTGTCAATAACAATCTTGCTATGTAACGCGAGTCGTTTTTATCCGTTTTGGTTTTTCTCAGCGACGCAGCAGAGCGCAACCGTGAAACGGAAAGTGGGTTAAAGACCACAACCTCGAAGTCGTGAGTTTTGAGGAAGGACAGCAGATTGGACGAGTAATGACCGGTAGCTTCAATCCCTACTTTTATTTTGCCCCAAGGAGAGACTTGTTTCAAGAACGATGCAAATCCGGCGGCTGAATTTGCGAAGGTAAAGTTATCGCAGAGGACAACGCCGTCCGAATCAACGGCATATAAATCGTGCTTGTCCTTAGCGACGTCGATACCGACAAAGACCATAAAGATAACCTCCGAAGTAAAAATAATAACTCGTGGCGAACCATAAACGAAAAGCCATGTAATCTCGTGAGACATAAAACGACGGAGCGTTATCTAACTAATCAACAAAAAGGCATAGACGCTATGGTCGGACTCTCCTTTCAACCGACAAGCGGTAAAACAAACTGAACCGAACCACGGAATCTATGCCATTATATCACCGGGAAAGACGCGGGGCAACCTTTGAAAAAGTTTTCCCCGCACCCTTTCCAAACAATATAACCAAAGTAATGTTGCTGACCCGTAGAACGGTCAAATCCAAACAACATTATTATACGAGATACAAATGAAAATAGCTATTGCTTGTGATCACGGTGGACTTACTTATAAAAATATTTTGATTAAATACTTGTCTGATTTGAGACATGAGGTCGTGAACTTTGGAACAGATACTGCGGATTCCTGTGATTATCCGGATTTTGCTCTGCCTGCTGCAGAAGCGGTTGCGTCAGGTGCTTGTGATACAGGTATATTGATTTGCAGTACAGGTATTGGTATATCTATAGCTGCCAATAAAGTGAAAGGTATTCGATGTGCGCATTGTCACGATACTTATTCAGCAAAATATACCAGACTTCACAATAATGCCAATATGATTGCTTTTGGGCAAAAAATAATTGGGGAAGGTTTGATGTTGGAGATCGTGGATACATTTTTAAATACAGGATTTGAAGGCGGAAGACATCAGCGTCGTATTGATAAAATTAGTGCGATTGAAAAAAACAACTAATTTGCTTTTGGGTTTAATAATTCAAAGAAACGTAAATTTTTTGTTTTTCATATTATATAACCAAACAGGAGGAAACGATGAAGAAGGTAAAAAAAGCAATCATACCTGCGGCAGGGTTTGGTACAAGATTCTTGCCGGTGACTAAATCTGTTTGCAAGGAAATGCTTCCGATTGTGGATAAACCTACTTTGCAGTATATTGTAGAAGAGGCAGTCGCTTCCGGTCTGAAAGAAATTTTAATTATAACCGGCAGAAATAAAAAAATAATTGAAGATTTTTTTGATTATACACCCGAACTAGATTCATTGCTTGAAGAAAAGGAACAAGAAGATTTGCTAAAATTATCCAGAGAAATGGAAAATCTTGCGGATGTGTATTTTATAAGGCAAAAGCATCCTACAGGATTTGCAGATGCTGTAATGTATGCAAAACCTTTTACTGGCGATGAGCCTTTTGCGATTTTGTTAGGGGATGATATCATTTATACGGAACAAAATTGCAAACCGGGAATAAGACAGTTGGCAGATTCGTATGAGCTTACGAGTAAGACCACGGTAGCGGTAATGAATGTTTCTGATGATTATATTCCTAAATATGCTAATATCAAGGCTCATGAATTGGATGAAAGATTGTGTGCGATAGAAAAGATCGTGGAAAAACCGAAGCTTTCTGAAAAATTCTCGAATGATGCTGTGATAGGCAGGTATGTTGTTGATAAAAGTATTTACGGAGCAATAGAAAAGGTTCCTGTTCCTAAAAAAGGTGAGAAATATTTTACAGATGCTCTAGGGTTGCTTGCTAAAGAAGGAATGCTGAACGGTTATAAGTTTGAAGGCGTACGTTATGATGCGGGGAATAAATTAGATTATCTTAAAGCAAATGTTGAATTTGCGTTAAGAGATAAAGAGCTTGGTGCTGATTTTTGGGAATATCTTAAAAAATTAACGGAACAAAGCAGGTAAAATGAGACAAAGGTTTTACAACGCAAAAATAATGCCTACGCCTTTTTCAGAAATTATAGAGGGCGAGATATGTACTGAAAACGGTTATATAGTATCGGTCGGAAAATCTGATGAGAAATTTGCGGCGGACCATGAAATAGACTGTGGGGGCAATTTGCTGATGAGCGGATTTGCCAACGCGCACACTCATGCTGCTATGTGCTTATTTAGGGGAGTTGCTGATGACTTACCGCTTTCGCAATGGTTATTTGACAGAATTTTTCCAATGGAAGAACATCTTACTCCCGAGGATGTCTATTGGGGGACGATGCTGCAGATAGCAGAATTCGTAAAGAATGGAATTACTTGTTTTGCGGATATGTATTTCTTTCCTGATTCTGTATATGAAGCAGCGAAAAACGCGGGTTTGTGTTTAGCGCTTTGTTGTGGGGCGAATTCTTATTCTGATTACGATGTTCTTGCGTTTATAGAGAAAAATTACAATAAATATAGTACTATATCTGACAGAATTCGTTATTTCCCGGGCTTGCATGCGGAATACACTTGCGATGAGTCACTGATCAGCAAAGTAGCTGATTTTGCTGCTGAGGCTGGTTGCAAAACTTATATTCATTTATCTGAAACCTTGAAAGAGGTTGGGGATTGTACGGTAAAGCACAATGGATTGACGCCGCCTCAGTATCTTCATAAACTTGGATTTTTTGATAACGGAGGGTTGGCGGCTCATTGCGTTTATTGTGATAAAGATGATATCGCTTTATTAAAGCAGTGTAATATTGTTCCGGTGATCAATTCGGCAAGCAATTTAAAACTTGCTTCGGGCATCGCTCCTGTTTATGCTATGCTAAATTTAGGTATTTCTCCTGTTCTTGGTACGGATGGAGCGGCAAGTAATAATGCTACGTCCATGTTTCGTGAGATGTACCTTTATTCTTGTTTGCAAAAAGAATCTTTGAAAGATGCTTCTATCGTTTCTGCAGGACAGGCTTTGCAGGCGGCTGTTGAAGGGTATCAGGCTTTAGGCTTTAACGGTGGTAAATTGGAATGCGGAAAATTTGCGGATTTTGTATTGGTAGATCTTAATTCTCCGTCTATGAGGCCGCTTTCTGATATTCGTAAGAATCTTGTATACAGCGCAGATTCCTCGAATATTCTTATGACTGTTTGCGGCGGCAAAATTGTTTACGATCGCGGAGAGTATCATATAGGTGAAGATTTAAATAAAATTTATTCTGAATGTTCTTTAAGAATTCAACGCATAATAAAATCAGCAGGTTTTTGAGGTTTTACTGTCAGTTAAATAATCTTTAAAGACAAGATGAGGTTTTTATGGATAAAGTATGGGCAACACTAAAGGAATTTGGTATTGAGTTTGTTACAAATACCGGGCTTTCGATTGTTCGAACAATCGCTTTTTTAGTTCTCGGATTAATCGTGATCAGGATTGTGCAAATTATAGCCCGCAGCACGACATTGAAAAGTAAACTGGATAATTCCGCGTCTACATTTATTGTGTCGGTTATCACAGTAGTGCTATATATAATTTTAATTTCTTTATTAATAAGCTCACTTGGTTTTTCAACGGCGGGGATTATAGCCGCTTTTTCTGCAATTGCGTTGGCTGTAGCGCTTGCCTTGAAAGACAGTCTTGGAAGCCTCGCAAACGGCGTTATTATAATTTTTACAAAGCCCTTTAAGAAGGGGGATTATGTAGAAATTAACGGTATAGACGGGTTGGTGCAGGATATCAGGTTGTTTAATACAAAGATTCTTACTTATAGTAATGATGAAATTATTATCCCGAACAGTGAAATTTTAAGTTCGAAATTAATCAATTACAGCACTATGCCTGTTCGTCGTGTAGTAATTGATGTCCCGATTCCTTATGAAGTAGACATTGCTGACACGAAAAAGATAATTTTGGATTGTATTTTCTCTTATAAATATGTTGTAAAAACACCGGCACCGTCGGTTGTTCTTAAAGGATATGGGGATAGTGCTTTAAATTTTTCAGCAAGAGCATGGACTTTTAATGAAAATTATTGGGATACTCTTTACGATCTTCATGAAGAAATATTCAATGCTTTGAGAAAGAATGGGATAGAAATTCCGTTTAATCAACTTGATGTTAACTTTTTTCAGGAGGGTAAACGAACGGGAAATAAACCAGAACAGTTGGGCATCGGAAAAATTATAAAAGTTAAAAAGAGTATAAGTTCGGATAAAAGCCAAACAGAAAATACAGTAAGAAAGTCTAAAACAACAACCGATAAGACTACAAGCAAAGATCGGAGGAATTCATAAATGACTATAAAATTATTGTTTTCCTATGGGGTATATTTTCTAATTATTATAATTGGTTTGTTGGTTTTGGGCATATTAAAGAAAAAAACGCGGTTACCTAAACATGCAGATTTTAAAAAGATGCTTGAAAATTTTGAGGAAAAGTTATCGGCTGTTATTGCTTTGAAAAAAAATAAAGGTGATAACAATTATAATTTTTTTAAACGAATAACATCCTTGATTATGTTAAACGATAAATTAATTTATACGGCTTCAGTTCTTGCAGAAAAAGAAAGGGATGTGCAGATCGATACGATTGCTTCTTATCTTGAAGAAGTGAAGGTAAATCTTGTGCCTTATAAATTTGGGAAAAAAGGTCAGGATGATGCGAGCGGGTTGCGTGGGGCGCAAAGAAAAATCAAACAGGCGATCAGTCTTATTGATAAAGTTTTGGAAAGAGATAAAGAATTATATCAAAGAAGGGCAAAAAGATGAAAAAAACTCTTATATGTATAGGAGGCGGGGAGTTAAGATCAAAAGAAACTATAAAAATTGACGAATATATTGCATCAAAAGCAAAACAGCAAGCACAGGAAAAACGTGCATATGGTTTATTTATTCCGACGGCCAGTCATGACAGTATGCCGTACTTTAACAGTTTCAGGAAGACCTATACCTCCGTGTTTGATATAAAAGCCGATGTAGCTCTTACGGTATACGGAGAAATGAGTTACGAAAAAATTCGCGATAAATTTTTAAAAGCGGATTTTATTTATGTGGGTGGCGGAGACACATTATTCATGCTCGACATGTGGAAAAAAACGGGGATGCTTGATTTGATCCGAGACGCATATGAAAGAGGAGTGATTGTTTGCGGGCTATCAGCAGGAGCTATATGTTGGTTTGAAAATATGTACACTGATTCAGCAAGTAATTCAGAGGATAGTTATTCTTTACATTCGGGATTAGGTTGGATAAAAGGAACAATTTCTCCACATTATAATGTTCGTTCGCTTGACTTTGATAAAAAAATAGTTTATAATAATCTAGCTGCAATCGGGTTGGAAGACTGTTCTGCGATAGAATTAGTTGATGATAAGATTGTTTGTTCGATCAGTAGCGGTGGAAAAGCTTTTTATTTACATAAAGAAGAGGAATTAACAAAGAGCATTATCGAGCCGTGTATTTACTTGTAAGAGTAAATAAATTGAAGTCGAATAAATAATAAAATCTGATTGTGAAGTCCGAGAAAAATATTTCCGAAAAAATTTGCGAGTGTGGTGAAATTGGCAGACGCGCTAGATTCAGGTTCTAGTGGGAGCAATCCCTTGCAGGTTCAAGTCCTGTCACTCGCACCATACAAGAATAATACGAACCAAGACAGCAAGCCGAGGTTCGTATTATTTTTTGCCCGCGATTTCTTCGGAATGATTGTCCGATTGAAGTAGCCCCTCCGAATTTGCTTTTTCGGGAGGCTTAGTTTTGCATAGTTCCTCGCGGACGTCAACGGCCGCAAAATCGTCGCTGAAAACACCCCATATATAATAGACTTTTAGAGCCGAGTAAGGAATATTTTCCTTCTCGGCTCTTTTGCCGTCTATAAGGCATTTCCAGACTTGTACGCAACGATTTTAACTTTGTCCCGTTGACTTCCGCAGACTTGCTATTTAGTGCACTGATATTTACCGTCCTATGCACCTTCGCCTCTTGCCGAAAAAGGCAAATCAATTCGGAGGTGTAACTCACAATGGAAATGTTGGTAACAAAGTTCTCAAAAGGAAAGTATCGTAACGAAGGCGAACTGTTCGCCGAACCAATCTCTACGGATAACGTCAAACTCATGGGCGAGATGATCGCTTTACAGGCGCTCCGCACCGTAAAGAAGTTTGATATGAAAGTTGCGGACAGATTGTATATCGGTCTCATCAAAGATCTGCACCATATGAGCGAGATGGACTATATCGTATCAGACGGTTACGACGTAGCCCAGACTGCTATCTGCTTCCTGTATCAGTACGCCGGCAGAAAGGTTTCCGAGATTTGCGGTAAAGACCGTAAAGGAAAGGAAATTACAATCAAACTTGCCTGCTATCGTGAGGTAGACAGATTCATCGATAGCTTACACAACCGCTCCGACAGACGCGGCGCAATCGAATACATAGACTTTACGGACTACAAAGCATTACCGATGGACCCCGTGAACTGCTTCGAGAAAGAACAGACCGATTACAGCAAATACGATGAACTTGTAGCGGCGTTACAGTTATCCGCTTTGGAACTTGCCATTCTGAACTGCTATATGAACGGCATGAGGCAAGCAGAAGTATGCGCTGAACTCGGTATCGGCAGAGGTACTATCAATCACAGGAAAGCGAGCATCAGGCAAAGGTACTATTCTCTGTACGGCGAATTCTGATATGCCGTTGAACTTCATATCCCATTGAAAAGGCAGGCTTTCAATTGGAGGCTTGCTTTTTTATGCATCAAGTTTACACTGCTTTTATGTCGTTGAATTTTCATTAAATTTCACTTACCAAATAAAAGACATATCGGACAATATTGAACTATACATTCAAGCATATAGCCGTAATCGAATGAGATTGCGGCTTTTTTGCTATAAAGCATTGCCTTTTAACTGCTATTGTGCTATACTAAAAATGCGCTACAATTTAATGATCCGTATAAGGTTACACAACGGCATTGGTGTACCCTTTATATCCTTATACGGATAAATTGTAGCGCAAACAATTAAGGGGATACAACTATGCGGGCGTTCCCTTAATTGGGGGCGCTCTTATTTTTTAGCAAATACCTGCGGCGCTGCTCTTGCAAAATCCGCCCGCTTGTGATACACTGTAATCGCTACACAAACTGAATATTCACATAACGGATACGAACAGGCATTTCGTATCTCTATTTTCCGTTATGTGAAAGTTTGTGTAGCAGCAATCGGAGATACTTTATGCGGGGCGTGTCTTCGGTTGGAGGCACGCTTTTTTCTTTCCCCGCGAACGCAGCAGGAGGCTGAATGATGAAACGAAAACTGTTGGTTATCGTAATGGCTGTCGTAATGGTATTTTCATGTGCCATAGGATTTGCCGCATGCGGCGACAAAGGCGATGGCGGCGGTGGCGGAGGCGGGAACGGCACGACCTATACCGTGACGTTTGAAACGGTCGGCGGTACGGCGATCGACCCCGTAGAGGTAAATGCTGGCGATACCGTGGCAAGACCTACCAATCCGACCAAAACAGGTGCGGAATTTATAGACTGGTTCACTACGAGTACATATGAGGGCGACCCCTACGATTTTTCAACGCCTGTTAATTCCAACATCACATTGTATGCGCAATGGTCGGATGAAAATTATGCGGTCGTATTTGATGTGAACGGCGGTTCCCCAGTTATCGAATATGCGACCTATGCCTACGGCACCGAGATAGACGAGCCTGACGATCCTGAGCGCGTCGGCTATACATTCACGGGCTGGTACACCGACGTGAAATGTACAAAGGCAGCTTCTTTCCCTTATGAGGTGACGAAACATACTCGTTTTTATGCCGGTTGGGAAAGCGCGCGCGAAGTGACGGTGAACTTTAAGATCGCTATGTTACGGGGCGACACGCGCGATATCAACTATGACGAAGAAATACTCGCTCCGATGACGATAACGGCAGGCGAAGAGCTTACCCAGCCCGAAAATCCGAAGGATATTACTTATCTCGATGAAGACGGAACGCATACGCTAAAATTTTCCTATTGGAATTTTGATCCCGTTTACGGCGACTATTCCGATGCAGTGCTTTTCCCCGTGCGCACTACGGATGTCGAAGAGATTACACTGTATGCCGTGTACGTTGAGGTGGACGAAGAAGACACCTATGCAAGCCTTACCGTTCACCCGAATAACGGCGAAGAAGAAACGGTAATGTATGGCGTACAGGGCGAGGCGCTCGCCATTTCCAACCTCAACGAACACGACCCCGCGCCATTCTATTCGGATAAAAAACTTCCTCGCAATCCGGGTTACGAGGCAACAGGATATTTCAAGACGCCTGATTTTGAATCCGGCACGGTATACGAAATTCCTTTCGTGCTTGAAAACGAGCAGAACGATGTATATATCCGTTGGGAAAAGAAGGATGATCTTACCGTTACGTTCGACTATGGGTTCGACAGCATCGAAGACGAGACCGCCACATTCTCATATCGCGGGCTTATAGAGCGCCCCGAAAATAAAATGGTGACGGGCTACACCTTCGACGGCTGGTATTATGAATTGTATTCGGCAGTGGAAGAACAGCGCTGGAATTTTGAAACGGATACGGCTTCCACGGATATTACGCTCACCGCAAAATGGGTGAAGACAGCAACGGTGATCACTTACGACACATGCGGCGGGTATGAGCGCAATCCTGTTGCCGTCAGCCAGGGACGTGAGATAAAAGAATTGCCCATCCCTGTCCGTCAGACTGGCGATACAGTTTATAACTTCCTCGGTTGGTATCTCGACAGCGGATATACGCAGGAAGCGGCGCTGCCTATGACAATAAACGAGGATATTACCCTTTACGCAAAGTGGAGCAACGCAATAGACATCAGTTTATTTGAAATTCTCGACATAGGCGCGTCAAATGACTATGGCTATTCGATTCGCGTGAGGTCGAATGCGAAGGAAGAGATTTCAGGTTCCGTTACTTTACCTGCACGATATGGAGGTGAAGACATCAGACGAATAGAAACGAATGCCTTTGCTGATTGCATAAATATAACCGAAATCATTGTTCCAGACACTGTTGCTTATTTATATCAAAATGCTTTCAGCGGATGTTCTTCGCTTGAAAAAATCACTCTTCCCGAAACTTTGAAACAGATAAGCCGAGGCGCTTTTTCCGGCTGTGAAAAACTTGCCGAAGTAAATTTCCCTGATTCGGCATACAGCATTTATGCCGATATATTTGCCGATTGCCCGCTCATGCTTGAACAGCTTGAACAGGATACAGACGGTAATTACTATTGGGAATCAGCATTCCTCGGTAAGAGCTATGTGACGGGCGAAAAGGTAGAAGACGATACGACGACTTCTGTAACGGTGCGTGATGGGACTACCGTCGTAGCCACATATTCGCTCTATTATATGAACGCATTGGAAACGGTGACTTTTGCCGATACGGTAAAATATCTGCCGAGCTATGTATTCCCTGCCAATGACGATTGCCCCATTAAAACGATCAATCTGCCGGCATCATATACCGAAGCTGGAAATCTGACTACGCATTTTCCCGTTAACGTGGAAACTTTTACGCTCTCCGATGCGAATGAGGAATTTGACTTGATTGACGGTTGCCTGATATATGTTGATGATAACCGTCTGATTGCCTCTACCGTAAACGCAACAACTATCCCCGACGGCGTTGTGATCATCGGTGAAAGTTCGTTTACGAACAAAAAGACTGAAACTGTGGTCATACCCGATACCGTCACTACTATTCGCGAAAATGCCTTTGCAAACAGTTCGTTTACGAATATCAATCTTCCTGACAGTGTCGGTATTCTGGACAGTACGGCGTTTGCGGGTTGCTCGGATATGCTCTCCATCACGTTCGGCGCCGGAATCAATTTGCAGAACGCTGCGCTGTTTGATGATATGAACAAACTTCAAACGTTGAGCGTGAGCGCGAATAACCCGTATATGTACAGTCAGACGGACGTGCTTTACAGCAAGGCGACGAACACTATCATGTACTTTGCGCCCAAACACACCGGCCCCATAGAACTGGCTGAAGGGCTTGAAACTTTGCCTGCAGATGTTTTTGACATCAGTTCGGGTATCATTGAAAGTTTCGTCATCCCCGACAGTGTAACGGCGATTGAAGACGGTGCTTTCGACAGTATGTCTGTCGGTTCGCTCTACCTCGGTAAAAACGTACCCAAACTGAATGCCGATATGGGGTCGTTGATTTTGGTGAGCAGCGTGGAGGTTTCTGCTGAAAACCCGTATATGACATCGGTCGACGGCGTGCTTTACAGCAAAGACATGACCGAACTTTTGCTGTTCCCCGCTGAACGCGCCGGCTACGTTTTCCCCGATACCGTTACAAAGGTCGACGACTATATTTATATGCCATACCTCGATGACCTGACCGTCGGTGCGGGTATTACGCGCGAAACGTTTGAATTCCTTTTGTACGGCAATGAAGAAAACGGATGGGAGCCGGCCGTAACGTACGGTCTGAACACAGTAAATGTGAGCGCTGATAACAAAGAACTTACCATTTTTGAAGGCGTGGTGTATTCCAAAGACAAAAAGGAACTCGTTTATATCCCTTCGGGGTTTGACGGTGACCTTATTCTGCCCAAAGAGATGGAAACTATCGGCTCATACTTTACGACGCGTTCTTCTTTGTGGCATGCAAGCGGCGAAGACGCCGACTACAACACGATCCATATCAAGACATTGCGCGTAGAAGAAGACAGTATGCTGCGGGAAATTTCCGAAAGCGCGTTTGTAAATATCGCCGATAGAAGCGGCGGATCTGCAAGTTTCCCCGCTTGGGTAGAAATAAATGAGTATGAATGGGCTGACACGCAAATGCAGGTGGACGAAGTTGACCTGTCTAATGCGACGGAACTTGAAAGCATCGGCTCTTATGCATTCTACCGATTGGATACGCTTACTTCGGTAAAATTGCCTGAAACTTCGTATGCGCTCGGAGCGAGTGCGTTTGCTGATTGCACAAGCCTTGAAAGTGTCAGCGGACTGGCGCAGGCGACAGTAGACAATTCCTTCTATAACTGTCCGAAACTTTTTAACGAAGACGGACTGCTGATCATAGACGGCGTGTTGCTTGGTTTTGACATTTCTTCTTCGAATCCAAATTTGACCGGCGACCTTATTATACCGGAAAACGTCACAAAGATCGCAGGCGGTGCTCTCCGCTGGGTGGTTCTGCGCAGCATACGCATTCCCGATACAGTAGAGCTTGTATGCGAGGGCGCCATAGATCCTTCCGCAGATATCATCATCTATATTGAAGGTGAAAATACGGAGTATGAGGACGGCTGGTACGTTGACGGCGGCGATTGCGAAATCGTTATAATGAGGAACGGAGAATCCGAAAGCGGAGTTTACTACTATGTTGAACCCGAAACAGGGCTGTATTACAGGCTCGATCCGAACGGTACGGCAAGCCTCATCAACGATAATTCCGCAACCGAAGCATGGGCGGGAAATGTAACGCTCGGCAATGTAGTGAACGGCGGGGAAGAATACATTCTCACTGAGATCGGAGAAAACGCATTCGGTGTAAATAGCAGCGGCATCACAGGCATAACCTTGCCGGATACTCTTATCAAGATAGGCGGGAGTACCTTTGACTACATCGCCGTTGAGGAGCTCACCATTCCCGACAGTGTTGAAGAGATAGGTACTTTCCTGTTCTACGGCAACGAAACAATTAAAAGAGTGACGCTTTCATCGCAAATCACTGAAATACCGGATTATACATTCTATGGCTGCACAGTATTGGAAACGGTAGAGTGCGGAAATATAACTTCCATAGCGGATAACGCATTCAACGGATGTATCAATCTGAAAGACTTTGACTTTACGAATGTTGAAACGTTAGGCGGTTATGCCTTCCGGGACAGCGGCATTACGCAGGCCAATTTCACAAAAGTAAAGACGATAGGCGACTATGCTTTCAGCGGCTGTTCCGCGCTTACAACGCTCACCATGAACGAAGGGCTTACAAGCGTCGGGAAACAGGCATTTGGCGGAACGGGCATCAAAGAACTTTCCGTTCCCGCTTCGCTCACCGAGGTCGGCGACCACGCATTCTACGGCAACAGCGCGCTTGAAAAAGTTACGTTTGCTGGCGGTGTGTATGGCAAAGGTGCATTCCAGCAAAACGCAGTGCTCGCGACGGTGGTTTTTGTTGGCGGCATAGATTACGAGGTTGGCGATCAGGCATTCTGGCAATGTACGGGGCTTACTTCAGTCACATTCGGTAACGGACTTACTTCTATCGGCGCCTATGCTTTCAGCGAAACGGCGATAACGTCGCTTTCCTTCCCCGCAACATTAAAGACTATAGGAGACCATGCGTTCTATGATTGCATTACGACTGTTCCTGTTAAAGACGGAGAAAGTTACGAAACGCCTTCGCTCACTTCCGTTACATTTGCAGAGGGATTGGAGAGTATAGGCAATTACGCATTCTATCATGCAGCGCTTTCCGAAGTAACTTTCCCTAAAACACTTAAAATCATCGGGGATTATGCGTTTTATTATAATTTTACGCAAACACTTTCCGAAACGGACGGAACGCTGACTAAGACTGCTACATTGAAGAAAATCAATTTCAGCGAAGGGCTTACAAGCATCGGTACATATGCGTTCTATATGGCACCCGTTGAAAGTCTGGTAATGCCGGCATCGCTCACGGAATACGGTGATCTTGCATTCCTCGGTTGTTCGTCGTTGAAAGAGGTAACTTTCGCGGACGGTTCAACAAATATAGGCGGAAAAGATGTCTTCCAGTGCAAAGCACTCGAAAAGGTGACTTTCGGTTCGAGCAACGGGCTTGTGATCGCGGCAAGAACATTCTACGGTGCAAGTGCGCTGAAAGAGATTGTCTTTGCCGAAAATTGCGCGGTCAAAGAAATGGGTGATTATGCGTTCGGCAATACCGCGCTTACAGAATTTACTCTGCCCGGAGTTGAAGTTATGGGCAGGCAGGTATTCTACCACTGCACAGGTCTGACTCTAACCGTTCCCTATGCCGAGGATGCATTGCCGGAAGGCTGGTCGACAAACTGGAACACCACGGCTGACGCGAAAGTCGTCTACGCCGGGTAAACAATCTTATTTAACCATTCAAAGCCGCTCCGCAAGGGGCGGTTTTGTTATGTAAAAAACAGAGCGAAAAACAGGGCGAAAAATGAAAATGGCAGTTAGACGTGCGCTTGGCTTATATACAAGTCGGCGGCTTCGCTGACGGTGCGGCTGATGCCGCACCGTCACCCGCTCGCTGCGCTCGCGGGCGCCGAAGCCAAGCGCACGCCCCGACAAAACAAAGCGGGCAAACGGAAATCAAAGGCGGCGACGGCGCGGGCGTTCGCCGCTGAACCGCTTGGCGAATCGCCCGCTTACACCGTCGCGCCGCGCCTTGATTTTCACCGTCATATGATCCGCTACGCCGCGCCTTGATTTTCACCGTCATATGATCCGCTACCTTTTCTTTCACTCTATCAGGGTAAGTCGCAAGCCTTTTGCGACTTTCAAACAAGATAGCACCCAGCCGCAAAAAAGAAATATTTGACTACATACTTTCGGGAAAGCTCATCTGCGGAAACTGCAAACACCGTATGAGCGGAGAAAGCGGTACTTCAAGGAACGGAGAAATCCATTACTACTATGTCTGTCTCTCAAAACGGCGCGGAAAGGCGGACTGCGATTGCAAAGCCGTCAAAAAGCAAGAGTTAGAAGATTATGTCATCGACGCTACCGTCTCTATGTTGCAACGGAACAGCATCATCACGCAAATCGCGGAGACCATAGTCAAAGTGCATGAAAAGATCATGCGGGACAATTCGGGCTTGCAGATACTCATCAAGAAGAGAGACGAAGCGCAAAGAGCCGCAGACAATATCGTGAAAGCCATAGAGCAAGGCATCATCATGGACTTTACGAAAGACAGGTTGGCTGCGTTGCAGGACGAATTGAACAGGCTGGACATCGAGATAAACAAAGAACGCAGAAAACCTACGCCCACGTCACCGTGGAAGACGTGGAAAAGTATCTGCTCTCCAAAGTCTTTGAAGACCCGGACGATATCAAAACACGCAAACTGCTCGTAAACACCTTCATCCGCGACATCCTCTGGTACGGCGACCACATCGTCATCACTTACAACTTCCAAGAGTACGCCGCAACGGACAGGTTCTGCAAATCCTATGTCGAGCAATTAGAAAAGCAGGTCGGGGACGCTTTCCGATCTGATTCTTCTTTCCCTTTGTGTTCGTACAAATTCCGGCACTCGGCACCATGTGATACACCTATTGCAATTCGAACCTCCGTGGTTGGACAGCAATAGGTGTTTTACTTTTTACGAATAAAATATTGAAATAGATTATTAATAACCAAACAATGGATAAAGGTACTATTTTTATCCACTAAACCCAATAAGAGCGTAAGTTGCATAATTTAACTTACGCTCTTATTACTTTTATTTATTAATATATTGATTTAACTTTTCTTTTGGAGTTATTATAGGTTTTTCGTCCTCATTTAAAAGTAGGGTTACCCCTCCTCCATATCCAAAAAACTGAAACAAATAATTTATTCTTGTTTCTTTGTCTACTCAGATTTGTTTTTTTTCAATTTTACCTTATACTTTAGATAATATTGTATAGATCAATATTTTAGATAGTAAATTAATCCCCAATATATATACATCTAAAAAAATATACAAATAAAAAAATATAGTTTTTTTCTGAATCGGACGATATTTTTAAATAATACTATCAAAGCTGTTGTACTAAAATGTTTTATGGAATTTTAAGATTTAAATTAAAAAAGAAATTCCATTCTTTGCTTTATTATAACGAATAAGTGCCATGAAAGATAAAAAATGAATACTAACATTTGACTTTGTGCTTAGTTTCGGCTAAAATAGAATACAGTAAATTTTTTTTTGGGGGGGGGAAGCATAATCAAAAATTTTTTAAATTGACTTTAAAAGGTAATTATAGTAAAGTCATGTTAAAGTCAATATTAATTGAAAAAAGAAAACCCCAATCACATGATACTGTGATTGAGGTAATGTGGCAGGGGAGACGCGATTCGAACACGCAACCTACGGTTTTGGAGACCGCTACTCTACCATTGAGCCACTCCCCTAAAAAGCTTATTCATTATATAACAAAAAAAATATTTAGTCAAATGGTTTTTTGACTGTTTACAAAAAAAGGAGATAAAAATGAAAAAACAATACAAACTCGGTGTGATCGGTGGCGGCTTTATGGCGCAGGCAATTGTTAAAGGTGTGGTATATTCCGATTTTTTAAAGGCAAAAAAAATAATTGTATCTGATCCTTCCTCACTGGCGTTAGAAAAGATGGGGAGTATCGGGGTTCATACCAGTGTAAACAATAGGGATGTCGCTGAAAATTCTGAGTTTGTGTTATTTGCGGTAAAACCTCAAAATTTTACAGAAATTTCTGAAAGTATACGCGGTTTACCTGTGGAAAAGGTTATTTCCATTATGGCAGGGGTGAAAAAACAAAAAATAAAGGATCATCTTTTTGGTAAATCCGTAAAAGTGGCGCGGGCAATGCCAAATTTACCTTGTTCAATCGGATCGGGTATGACTGCTGTTGATTTGAATGATTTTGCGTCTGACGCTGACGATTGTGCGTTTGTAAATTCTGTTTTTAATTGTCTGGGGACAGTATTGGGCGTGTCTGAAGAAAAACTTAACGCTGTTACGGGAATAAGTGGCAGTGGACCTGCATATGTATATATGTTCATTGAAGGCTTGATCAATGCAGGGATTAAACAAGGTCTTACCGAGGATGAGGCCAAAACGCTTGCAGTTAATACTGTTTTTGGTGGGGCAGACATGGTTGCTCATTCGGAAGACAAGACGATTTCAGAATTGATATCTGCTGTGTGCAGTAAAGGCGGAACGACGATACAGGCGGTAGAGTCTTTCAGAAATGACGATATGTATGGCATGATAGACAGAGCCGTTTCCGCATGTGTGAAACGTGCTGAGGAGCTTTCGGAATAATTCATGAAAAAAGTAGAGTTATATACAGACGGCGCGTGTTCGGGAAATCCAGGTGCTGGAGGATATGGTGCGATTCTTATTTATAAAGGAATTGAACGGGAGATCAGCGGTGGAGAAGTCAGCACTACGAACAACAGAATGGAAATTTTTGCGGTTATTGCCGGGCTGGAATGTTTGAAAGAAAGTTGTGAGGTTACCGTTTACAGTGATTCTGCTTATACAGTAAATGCGTTTACGGAAGGCTGGATTTACGGATGGATGAAGAATAGCTGGAAAAAAGCAGACGGAAAGCCTGTGGCAAATTCAGAGTTATGGCAAAGGCTTTACGATCTTACCCAAAAACACAAAATTAAATTTGTGAAAGTAAAGGGCCATGCTGACAATGAATATAATAACAGGTGTGATGAATTGGCAAGGTCTGCGATCATAAAAATTAATGGTTAAACTAAAATAAAAAATAATTTTGCGTAAAGTTTTTAATTATACACAATAAAAATAATAGTAAAAATCTATTTTGTTTTCCGTTTGATTCAGAATCAGATGCTGAAAATTACTACAAACGGGTTTGGATATTTATTTTGAAAATAATAAAAAAAATATTTCCGGATATTCTCGCTTTATTAAGTTCGGTAGCAACGCTAATATTGACAGTGTTGTGTATGCAAAACTTTAATAAAGGATTTTTATTTGAGTATCGTGCGGTAATTACTTCTGTTTCGGTTTGTCTAGAAATTTTATATATAGGATTGATGTTATTTTTCAGGGTCAGAAAAACAGAATCTGTATTTAAATTTTTACTGACAGGCGTGGTTCTTGTCGCGCTGATATTGACAGGTTTATATGTCATTCAGAAGACAGGCTTATGGGAAAAGATTGATACCGTAGAAAAATTGCGAGAGGTAATTGAGTCAACAGGTGTATGGGCACCGATCGTATTTATCATAGTGCAGTTTCTTCAGGTCGTTGCATTGCCCATACCGGGAACGTTGACAATCGGCGCGGGAGTTCTTGTTTTTTCTCATCCTATGCTTACCGCGCTGTACAGTTATATCGGGATACTTTTGGGATCGATCGTTGCATTTTTTATAGGGAAAAGTATCGGTTATCGTGCAGCAGCATGGTTGGTCGGAAAAGACTCACTTGATAAATGGTTGGAAAAGGTTAAAGGTAAGGATAGGGTTATATTAAGTGCGATGTTTTTGCTGCCTCTTTTCCCTGATGATGTTTTGTGCTTTGTGGCTGGATTGTCTACAATGTCATGGAAATACTTTATTGTGATGCAGATCATAACAAGAGCAGTATCTGTTTTGACAACGGTATATACTCTTAATAACAGTATTATCCCTTATACGGAATGGTGGGGGATTTTAATTTGGTGTATTATTGGCATTGCAATAATATGTTTATTTATTCTTCTTTATAAAAAAGGAGATATTATTGAAAAAAAATTTTTTTGATTTTTTCAAAGGAAATCATCTGAAAGGATCGAAGAACCAAAGACAATTCACCTGCAGCAGGATAAGGTAAAACAAACAGAAAAAACTGTGATAAATCAAACTGTTTCAGAAAAAAACAAGAAAAACACCTTGCAAGATAAACAGGAAAGCAATAAGTTCAGATAACTTTTGAAATTAAGAAGCCCGCCTATGTTCTACCTATTTATAGAA
>CASEHS010000008.1 GCA_949287815.1 uncultured Bacillota bacterium
CGCTTACCTTTATAATTAAAATTTTTTATTTCCTTAAAATTTTAGCTCTATAT
Source organism: uncultured Bacillota bacterium (assembly GCA_949287815.1). Classification (GTDB taxonomy): domain Bacteria; phylum Bacillota; class Clostridia; order Christensenellales; family Borkfalkiaceae; genus Borkfalkia. The sequence continues at coordinate 54 of CASEHS010000008.1, forward strand.
CCTGACAAAAAGCCGACTTTATATTTTGCTGAAAATACCGTCAATTAAGTCCCAGCAGTTTTTCCGCATTGATATGGCAAATACGGCTCAGCTCTTCCTTAGAAAAAGATGTTTTACTCAACCATTCAAGAGTATTTTTCGGAGTATCCCAAGGACAATCCGTTCCGAATAAAGTACGCTCCACCCCGAACGCGCGTACAACTTCTTCCATTCTTTCGGCACTCACGCAACGAGATCCGAAACTGATATCGATAAAAGCAGGTGTATCCGAAAGACAGCGAACCGCCTCTTCCGTCATATCCTGTCCGCCCAAGTGAGCCACGACAAACTTTCCGCAAGGAAAACGGTCGACAACCCTTCTCATACGGTCGGGCGCCGTCTTTACGGGCGGTTTAAAAGCCCTGTCCGCCCCGCCGTGAAAGAGCATAACGAAACCGTGTTGTACACACTTTTTATAGACGGGAAGCGCTTTCTCGTCGTCCACAAAAAAATTCTGATATTCGTTATGAAATTTTATTCCCTTTATTCCGGCTTCCGCAAGCCTGTCCAATTCCGCAAACGCGTTTTCCGAATAGGGATGAACGGAACCGAACGGAATCACATTCTCACGTCCTAAAAGAGAAAGTGCAAAATCATTTACGCTTTTTTCCGTTTTCGGGGAAACTGCAATGTTCAGCGCAACAAATTTATCCACGCCCTGCGCTTTCATAAACGCTTCCATTTCCGAAAACGACGCACCCGTAAAAGGAGTAAAACCCGCTTTTTGCGCAAGAGAAGCAACTGCCCCCGCAGCAAGTTTATCCGGAAATACGTGTGCATGAAAATCGATCAGCATTTATTTTTCCTCGCTGTTTTCTTTTTCCTCTTCAACTAATTTACGCATTTGTGATGAAGGTGTTTTATCCTTTTTATTTCGGGTAAGATGCACATAAAAACCGCCTAATGCAGTAAACCCGAATAAACAAACTATATTTACAATGAAAAGCGATAAGTATACACCGTCGTGCTTTAAAAGTTCACCGATCGCAATCCAGCCGCCTTCCGTCATTTTTGCCTCTACCGCAAAACTGAGTCCAAACGCCGCACAAGATAGTATAAAGGAAAGAATTACACACATAACGGTTTTATAATTTGATTCCCTGCCGCCCGCTTTCCGATAAAGATATCCCGCAAGCACGGGCGAGAACAGACACGCGAACGCGCCGATGTTTGTCCATAAATACAGTATAAGAAATAATCCTGCGCAAAGAAGCGCACCCAAAAATGCCGCAAGGGTAGCCACAGGTTTCTTGTCGGTTGCAGCCTCTGTTTTTTCCTTTGCCAAACGAGCGGCATAAGCCGAATCAAAACAACTCTCATGCGCCAAAAACGGAACATCCGATTCCGAAACGTTTATACCGTTTCCGTTTAACGGCTGCGCACAATAAGGACATACCTGCGCCCCCGAATATCCTTCGCGCATAAGATGCGCAGTTACTTTATCAAGAATGATTTGCGCGGACGCAAAAACGTCGGGCTTGGGTTTAGGACTCACCATAAGTCCCAATCCCACGACGCCGAAATTTGAAATATTAAATTCCCTTATGTGTTTTCTGAGATATGTTTCAAGCGCACCTTTTCTTTCTTCCGCACGCGTCACGATCGTAATTAAACAACTCGGGCTGGACATTTTCGAATATTTTATATGCACAAAATATCCTTTGTATATACCATGGCAACATTTTTTTCCGAGCGTAAGCCCGTTTTTTTCTGCAAATTCGGCTAATTTATCCATCTTTTCTCCTGTGTATTTTTATATTGAACAGTTCTTCCTGATCGGAAAACTTTATTCAGTCTTTTTATCTTTTCCTTCCCTTTCATAGTCGGGAAAATCTTCCGAAAAGACTTCTCCACGGTCGTATTCCCCCTCATCCTGTGAAGCGATCTCACCGTCCACACCGCCGGGGCGAACCAGCCTTTCCCCGCGGACATCCATAAGCAGCGTCGTTCGATCTTCAAACATTATCCCGCGCTGCAATTTGGAATATCCGTATTTTTTCCGTATCATCGAAGCGGCGCGCTCCGCCTTTTCTTTCTTTTCATAATCCCCGCTCAGGCTATCCAAACTTAACTGTTCAATCCCCTTGTCAAAGCCTGAAACGGTCACTCCCAATCCCCTGACAGCACGCTTTGCCGTATACTGACTCATAAAAAGCGAAAATGCGGCTTCCGCAATTTCTCCGCAAAGCGCGGTCGGGCGTACTTTTTTCTGAAAACCGTAAGATTGCAATTCTTTATCCCTTACCCAAAGGTGGACTGTATTTGCTTTACCGAGTCCCGAATCTTTCAGCCTTTCCGAAACGCTCTCCGAAAGCACGTAAATCAGCCTTTTGATATCTTCGTACTTATAGATATCTTCCCGATAAGTGAGAGAATTTCCGATCGATTTGAGATCGGAAGATTCGTGCATGCTCCTTACGGGCGTTTCATCTTTGCCTCGGGCATAGGACGACAACGTCAGTCCCCATTTTCCGAGATACTGTTTCAAAAACGCAGGATCTGCCGCCGCCAATGCCCCGATCGTGTTGATTCCAACTTTGGATAACCTCGCCGAAGTGGCTTTTCCCACATATAAAAGATCGCTCACCGGAAGCGGATAAATCTTTTCCGCAACATCTCCCCTTGAAACACAAGTTACCGCGTCTGGTTTTTTAAGATCGCTTGCAAGTTTTGCAAAAACCTTATTAAAACTTACTCCCACCGAAACGGTAAGAGAAAGTTCTTCTTTAACTTCCTTTCTTATTCTTTCGGCGATCTGCCTGCCGTCGCCGAACACACCGCAGTCGGTCACATCCAGCCAACATTCATCAATCCCGAACGGCTCGATCTTATCGGTATAACGAGCATAAATATCTCGTACCATTTTCGAATATTTCACATACTCCGAAAATCTGACGGGACGTATGACAAGAGCGGGACATTTCCTCTTTGCCTCCCAAATCACATCGCCCGTTTTTATTCCGAACTTTTTCGCTTCTTCGCTTTTAGCGAGAACTATGCCGTGCCGCGACTCTTTGTCTCCGCACACAGCGATCGGAAGCCCCGTAAGTTCGGGAAACATTTTTCTTTCTACCGTCGCATAAAAATTGTTCAGATCGGAATGCAAGATCACCCTCTCTTTCACCGCAACCCTCCCCTCTTTAATGCGCCTCGTTTTCAGGCACAAGCCGCAATATATCCCCTGCGCTCAGCGGATAAGGACACGAAATGCGTACTTTCTGCTGTACTCGCTTTACATCTTCTACTTTGTTTCCCGCCTCGTCCATGATATTTTCCGCCACGAAAGTCTTATTGAAATATTCATTGGGAGACAATATTTCAAAGACATCGCCTATGCGAAAACGGTTGCGCATTTCCGCAAGCACAAAACCGTTCTCCGAGCCGAGAACGTTTGCCGCATATGCGCGTCTGCCCTGCGTCTGTGAATCCGCATAATTGACCGTATGCGCGTTTTCACCGAACGCAAAAGCCGTGGTATATGCCCTGTGTGCACATTTGCACAACTCTTCTTCCATACCCTTTTCGCCCGAAAGAGCGCGCCTGTATGCGTTGACGACCGTCGCCAGATAATATCCGCTCTTCATTCGACCTTCGATTTTGAACGAATCGACGCCTGCTCCGATCAGATCTTGAAGATAAGGCAGCAAATTGAGATCTTTACTGTTGAAAATATACGTTCCCCGTCCGTCCTCTTCGGCTTCGCATTCCTCTTTTCCTTCCGAACGCACGAAATATTTCCTGCGGCAAGCCTGTACGCACTCGCCGCGATTGGAATCCCGCGCGTCGAGATAATTACTTAAAAGACACCTTCCGCTGTATGAAATACACATTGCGCCGTGAACAAAGACTTCCACTTCGAGTTCAGGGCAAACCTCTTTGATTTTCGCAACTTCCGAAACAGACATTTCGCGCGCGGCGACGACCCTTGAAATACCCTGCTCATACCAGAATTTTGCCGCATAAGCATTGGTCGTATTAGCTTGCGTGGAAAGGTGCAGACAAAGTTTGGGCGCAACTTTTTTTGCAAGCGAGATCACACCCGCGTCGGTTACGATCGCCGCATCCGCACCCGCACTTTGCAAAAATGAAAAATAATCGGAAAGTGCGCCGAAATCCGCATTTTTTGCAAAGATATTCGCCGTAACGTACACCTTTTTCCCTTTTCCGTGAGCATACGAGATCGCCTTTTTCATTTGCTCTTCGTCAAAATTATCAGAAAAAGCGCGGAGCGAAAAGGATTTTCCGCCGAGATATACGGCGTCCGCCCCATACAAAATTGCTGTTTCCAGTTTTTCAAAATTGCCCGCAGGCGCGAGCAATTCAGGTAATTTATTCATTCGTTTTCTCCGCCGAAAATCGAAAAAATCCGTTATTTCCTGAACGAAACATCGTTTTTATCAATTTAAACAGATTTTGTCATTTTCAAATCAGTTTCTTTTCACACTTACGGCCACTCCGTTTCCCAAATGCAAAACGGAGGTAAGCAGTTCTTCATCTACGCTGACCGCTTCAAGATATTCCTTTATCTTTCTTACGATAGAACGCCGTTTATCGGGCACAGGTTCTTCCCCGCTCACCCAGCCGAACAACAGCACGTCGTCGGCAAAAAGCACTCCGCCTTTGACCAGCAGACGTTTGAGATCGGGAAGATAATGAAGATACTGCGCTTTGGGACCGTCCAGAAAAATAAGATCAAACGGTTTTTCCAAAGAAGTGATGACGTCCGCTGCATCCGCAAACACGCAATCTACGCGTTCGGAAAGCCCGAGTTCTTCAAAATTCTTTTTTGCGCGCAGATACATTTCCTCGTCGCATTCTATGGTCGTAAGATGTGCATCGGGAGCTTCCAAAAGCATTGCCGCTCCCGAAATTCCTTCCGCCGTACCGATTTCAAGGATCCTTTGTGGTTTCAGACAACGGACGGTAAAAAGAAGATAATTGAGCGTTTCGTCATCCGCCGAAGGATTCCTGCGCTCTTTCGCTCCTTCCCGCAATGCAAGAATACGCTTGTCCGTATTCAGACGGACAAGCGAACGTGTATACGGTGTACTCATACTCTGATAATGATCGCCATAATGACAGGATTCTGTTTGGTCTTTTTATAAATGAAATTCTTGACCGACTTTTTGATAGCCGCCGAAAGTTCGATATTCTGCACGTCAGACCTTACATCTACCTGAGAAACGCAATTCACCACGATCTGACGGATATCCGAAACATAATCGGCGTTTTCGGGCATGACAAATCCGCGGTTGATCACTTCGGGATCGCTTAAAAGATCTCCGCTGCGTTCGGATACACAAGCCGTTATCACAAAAATTCCGTCTTCGGAAAGATGCTTACGGTCTTTCATTACGATACTGTTCTCTTTATCTTCCACGTTCGCACCGTCCACCAGCCTTGAACCGGAAGATACGCTTTCCCCAAACTGCATCGTATCCTTTGTAAGTTCCACACAGTTCCCGATATCGGGAAGCAATATATTGTTTTCGCTCATTCCGAGGCTCGCCGCCAAAAGTGCGTGACGTTTAAGGTGCCTGTATTCACCGTGTATGGGCATAAAGAACTGCGGTTTTAAAAGAGAGTGCATAATTTTCAGCTCTTCCTGACAAGCGTGTCCCGAAACGTGAATTTTTTCAAGCGATTCATAAACGACGTCCGCGCCCTTTCTGTAAAGATTGTTGATAACGCGGCTGATCATTTTTTCATTGCCCGGGATCGGACTTGCGGAAATTATGATCGTATCGTTGCTGCCTACGGTTACTTTATTGAATTCGCCCGAAGCCATACGCGTAAGTGCGCTCATCGGCTCGCCCTGACTGCCCGTAGAAACGATCACGATCTCTCTGTCAAAATAATTCTTGATTTTTTCAACGTCGATCAAAACCCCTTCGGGCACGGAAAGTTCGCCGATCTTGCTTGCAGCGTCTACAACGTTGAGCATACTTCTGCCCGAAAGCGCGACTTTTCTCCTGTATTTTGCGGCAAGATCGATAATCTGCTGCAAACGGTGTACGTTGGACGCGAAAGTCGCCACAATGATACGCCTCGTCATATTTTCGGAGAAAAGGTGATCGAGCGTCGTACCTACGACCGTCTCGCTCATCGTATAACCGGGACGTTCTACGTTTGTGGATTCACAAAGAAGAAGCCGCACGCCCTCTTTGCCGATCTCCGCGATTCGGGAAAGGTCGATCCTTTCCCCTGCCACAGGCGTAAGATCGATCTTGAAATCTCCGCTGTGAAAGATTTTTCCTTGCGGCGTATCGATACAAAGCGCGACCGCGCCCGCAATGGAATGATTCACATTGATAAATTCCACTCCGAAACAACCGAGTTTGATTTTGTCGCCCGGCTTTACACAGCAAAGTTGTGCTTTATTAATGCGCTGTTCACGAAGTTTGTTGTCGGCAAGTGCCAAAGTAAGTTTTGTTCCGTAAACAGGCGCGGAAATTTCTTTGAGAAGATAAGCGATCCCGCCCACATGGTCTTCATGTCCGTGCGTGATCAGAATGCCGCGTACTTTATTCTTATTCTGTACAAGATAACTGATATCAGGGATAACCAGATCGATTCCGGGAAGTTCCTCATCGGGGAAAGTCAAGCCCGCATCGATAACGATAATATCGTTTCCGTACTCGATCGCGGTCATATTTTTTCCGATCTCGCCCACACCGCCCAAAAAGATCACTTTAACGGGATTCTTGCCTCTTTTGCCTTTTCCCGTATGCACTGCCTTGTTTTTTACCTTAGGCTGATTTTTTTTCGTGTTCTGTGCTATCTCTCCCGTAAAAAAGGTTTTCATCTCTTCCTTTCGTTCGGTTTTTGCAGGCTTTGCGGTCTTACCGTTTTCCGAACGAGAAGCTTTGCTTTTACGGTCTTTCGTATTTCCGAAATATTGAGGCAAACGCCTCTTTGCCGCGGCAGGCTTGCCGCGGTTTTCTTTGGACGGAACGACTCCGTCCTGTCTGTCCTGTTTCAAATCCATCTCCTTTCCGTATGGGATACACAAAGTAAAAGGCTGAACGCATCAGCCTCTTCTTTCGATTGATTCACGCGGTTTTTACCGACGTAATATGCACGCGGAAATCCCGCGGATTTTGTTCAATACGGCCCATACGGGGCGGTACTTGCCGCCTCTTTCTTTATATTCTGCCCGCGCCCGAAAGGACTTTGCGGGACTTTATTCTTTTTTATTCAGTCCAACTTTAAGGCAAATTTTTTATTTACCTTTTCATGCAACACTTTGACCCTCAGATTATTTCACCCTTGTATTCGCAATTTTCTGCGCCAACTCTTCTACAAGTTTTTTAGAGAGTGAATCAGGATTTTCATCCTTCATTTTAATACTGCGATGTACGGTACGCAAAGGCTGATCTGTCTTTTCCATGCGGTTATCCTTTGAAGAGACCGCAGGACGCAGAACTCGAGGCTTTTTCACCGAATTTCCCGAATGAACGACACCTGTAATTTTTACATCATCCGTTAGCGGTGCAACTTTCTGCTCCGCTTGCGGCGCTGCAACCGTTACGTTGATATGTCTGATTGCATCGAGAATGGTTTCCGTATCAACAGAAGATACCGCAGAATGATTTTCTTCCGCCACCGCGGGTGCAAAATCGATAAATCCTGCAAGATTGAAAGACATAAGTTCTTTTTTCAGCTGCGTAAGGTCTGCCACCTGAGATTCATCGGGTGTCTGATCTCCTATCTCTTCACGCAATCTTAAAAGTTCGGAGAGAGTATCTCTGTCGATAGATGCCTGATCGGAGTCATTGAACAACGTATTTTTTGTTCTGATAACCTTATTGGCAGTTTCATCGTCCGCAAGCGCAGAACTCTGCTCAAACTCAACGCACGCGTCACGGAATGCCGTAAATGCTTCCTCCGAATACAACATAGGCAAAGAGTTTTCTTTGATGGCGTCATTCACAGCCGAAAGAGCCGTGCCGCCCCATACATTGACACGGGTAAGGCGGATACGAAGGTCAGAGAGCATAGTTTCTCCGCGAAGTATATTTCCGCTCAAAATATATCTGTTGGAAAGATTTTTGATCGTATCCGAAGTCACAAGAATATCGGGAATAAGGTCATACGAAAAAGTATGCAGATATTCGGCAATCAAAGCGTCAAGTTTTTTGAACTCGGGAAGCTGACGCACACTGACCGCACCGCTGAGCGTATTCTGAACAGTGTCCAGTTTGCGTTCTACCGCGGACAACTGAGCAACTTCCACGCCCTGCGCGGCTGTATTTGCGGCTAAAATGGCTGCAACTCTTCCTGCGAGCTTATCATAATCGATCGTCTGAACAGGCACTTTCTCGGAAAGTCTTTCCGCAAGTTCGTCATAATTGATCGGTTGGAGATTATCGAGTTTTTCGTTCAGTTCGACGAGTGCCTGCAAGGGTTTCAGCCTCTCCTCCAAAGCCGTAAGATCGATTTTGGAAATTGCGTCTATTCTTGAAGCAAGATCGTCATAAATTGCCATATCCTGCTTATAGGTATATTTCATTTCTTGCAGGATATCGTCGCGCATTTTCTCGATATCCATAGAAAGACCCGTATACATACTTTCCAGCGCGAGCGAATTATCCCCTTTACGGAATGACTGCACAGCGTTATCCGTAGGCGACAAAGCGTTTTTGGCCGCCTTTTCCGAATATGCAGCGACTGCCTTCTCTGCTTCCTTGCGGGCGATCTCGGCAGTGCTTTGCTCTGCTTTGCGACGAACATCTTCCGCGTCACGTTTAACCGCGGCAGTTCTTGCAGCTATACTGCGTTCATTTGCCTCTATTTCGTTCAGGATCGCGTTTTTCTGCTTTTTCAACTCAACGATCATCTTTTCAACGGAAGAACGCTTATATCCGCCCACTTCGTCCGACTTTTTCTTATTGCCTTTCGCGCGCAATGCCGCGATTTCGTTCATAGACGTCAAAACGCCTTCCAGTTCCGCAAGATATTTTTCGGTTACTTTCAGACGTTCCACAGCAGAAAGACCGTTCCGTTTATCATTAATGGGAGTAGACATTTAGCCTCCTTTGAAGCCGCCGCTTCACCGTAAATCCCTATAATCTCTTTATTCTATTTTACTACATTCAGTAAAAAAAGTAAATACTTTTACCCAATTATTTTTTGACAATCCGTTCATCTTTTTATACTTCATCGAAAAAAACAAAATAATTTCCCCTATAAATCTTTTTAAGAGGGGCAAACACTTGTCAAACGCATAACTTTATTATATAATTTATAGAAAGCACGTAAAATCGTGTAATGATTTTTCTGTTTTGCAATCATAATCTTTAAGGAGATTTATAATATGAGAGTTTACAATTTTTCAGCAGGTCCTTCCATGCTTCCCCTCGAAGTTCTGGAAGAAGCACAGAAAGAGTTCCTCGATTTCGCCGGAACAGGCATGAGCGTTACCGAAATCAGCCACAGAGATAAGGCATTCGCGCCGATCGTGGAAGAAGCCGAAGCGCTTTTGAGAGAACTCATGAACATTCCCGAAAACTACTGCGTACTTTTCGTGCAGGGCGGTGCAAGCCAGCAGTTTGCAGCAGTTCCGCTCAACCTGATGAAAAGCGGTAAAGCCGATTATATCGTAACGGGCAATTTTGCAAAGAAAGCATGGCAGGAAGGTAAAATTTACGGAGATGCGCGCGTAGTTGCTTCTTCCGAAGACAAGACCTATACCTACATTCCCGATGTAGATAAAATCGCATTCAACGACGATGCCGACTATGTTCATATCACTTCCAACAATACGATTTTCGGAACACGCTATGTGAAATTCCCCGAAACAAAAGCTCCTCTCGTATGCGATATGAGTTCTGAGATCCTTTCCCGTGAGATCGACGTAAATAAATTCGGCGTGATCTATGCAGGCGCACAGAAAAACCTCGCTCCCGCAGGCGTTACCATTGTCATCGCGCGCAAAGACCTCATTGAGAATCCTCTGCCCATCTGCCCGACGATGCTCAAATGGAAGACTCAGGCGGAAAACGGCTCTTTGTATAATACACCTCCCTGCTTCTCTATTTATATGGCGAACCTCGTTCTCAAATACCTCAAAAAACTGGGCGGCGTAAAAGAGATCAACAAGATCAACGAGTACAAAGCAGGTCTTCTGTACGACTTTATCGACAACTCTTCCTACTATACGAACAGCGTAGAAAAGAAATACCGTTCTATCATGAACGTACCTTTCGTTACGCCTTCCAAAGAAACGGACGAAAAATTCGTAAAAGAAGCAAAGGCGGCAGGTCTTGTAACCCTGAAAGGACACAGACTCGTCGGCGGTATGCGTGCTTCCATTTATAATGCTATGCCCGTTGAAGGCGTAAAAGCACTGATCGAGTTTATGAAAAAATTCGAAAAAGAAAACGCATAAATTTTCTTGTAAACGATAAGGAGAAACGCAAATGGCTAAAATTCTTAAACTCAATGCAATCAGCCCCGTTGCTGACGGAGAATTTCCCGCAGGATATACTTTTTCCGAGGATGTAAAAGCTCCCGACGGGATTATGCTGAGAAGTTTCAATATGCACGATTACCCTCTGAACGACGAATTGCTCGCTGTTGCGCGCGCAGGCGCAGGCACGAACAATATCCCCATTCCCGCTTGCACGGAAAAAGGTATCGTCGTATTCAATACACCCGGTGCAAATGCCAACGCCGTAAAAGAACTCGTGCTTTGCGAACTCTTCCTCGGCGGAAGAAAAATTACCGACGCGATCGACTGGGTAAAAACCCTCAAAGGCAGCGAAGGTCTGAGCAAAACGGTGGAAAAAGGCAAATCTAAATTTGTCGGCCACGAAATTTCAGGCAAAACACTCGGCGTTATCGGTCTCGGCGCAATCGGCGTAATGGTTGCGAACACCGCCGCTGACCTCGGTATGGAAATCATCGGTTATGACCCCTACCTCTCCGTTGCGGGAGCGCTTCATCTCGATAACCGCGTAAAAGTTGCGGATCTCGATACGCTTTTGAAAAACGCTGATTTTATCACCGTTCACGTGCCTCTGACCCCCTCCACCGAAAAAATGTTCAATACCGAATCTTTCGCAAAGATGAAAGACGGTTCGGTTCTGATCAACAACTCCCGCGGCGAACTCGTAGACAACAAAGCGGTTATTGCTGCTGTGGAGAGCAGTAAACTGGAAAGATATATCACAGACTTCCCCGCAGACGAACTGATCGGCGTTCCCAACGTGATTTGTGTTCCCCACCTCGGAGCAAGCACTCCCGAAGCGGAAGACAACTGCGCTAAAATGGCAGCAAAAGAACTCGTTGATTATATCGAAAACGGAAACATCACACACAGCGTAAACTTCCCTGACGTTTCTTCTCCGAGAAGCTCGGTTGCAAGAATCACTGTTCTGCACGGAAACATCAAAGAAACCATTTCCAAAATTACGGCGATTATTTCCGGAAAAGGCATCAACATTGCAAATATGCTGGATAAATCCAAAGGCGAAATGGCTTATATGATCGTCGATCTCGACGAAAAACCTTCTGCCGATGTGATCAAAGAGATCGAAAAACTCGACAGCGTATTGCGTGTACGCGTTTTTGACTGAAAAATTAAATGATAATTTTAACAGGTATTGCCGAACCCGACAATACCTGTTTTTTTATCAAGCACAATCTGTTTTTATAAACCAAACGCCGCTAAGTGTAAAATTTTTACACTTAGCGGCGTTCTTTACATATAACTTTATTTTTAAAGTCACATAAAGTTTTTTGAAAATTGCTTTTAAGCAATTTTCAGCTTTTTTCAGAAGACTGTTCCGACTCTTTTTTGCAGTTTAAATAAAATTTCAAATAAATATAAATTGCGAAAGCCGCCGCCAGAAATTCCGAAATCGGATATGTTATCCATGCACCGCTCAGCCCCCAAAGCGGCATAAAACAAAGCGACAGTGTCGGAATAAAAATAAATTGCCTGATCACGGTGATCAACAGAGATTTTATGCCCATACCGAGTGCTTCAAAAACCCCAGACAATATCACCCCGAAGGTTGAAACAATAAACCCCGAACTCAAAATACGCAGTGCGCTTACGCCGATACTTTTTATATTGGAATCATTGCCGAACAGTGCAAGGATCTGTTTGGGAAAAAGCTGAAAGATCAATGTCCCCAGCACACAGAACGCCCCCACAATGAGAACACTCCATTTCACCGTATCGTGCATCCTCTTATATTCTCCCGCGCCGTGGTTATACCCTACGATCGGACGCATACCCTGTACCAATCCCGAAGCGGGAACATAGACGAGTGTCTGCAATTTATAATAAATACCGAAAAAATTCACCGCGGAATCGGATACGGTATCCAGAATAGCGTTCATGATCCCGACAAGAACGGACGGCATAGCCATCATCAGAGCCGAAGGCACGGCAACCGCATAGATCGCACGAATCTCTTTTCCGTTCGGACGGTAACCGCGAAATCTGACTTTAAGACCGTTCCCTTTCAGAAAAAACCACAAAAGCGATACGGCGCAAGCGCAAGCCTGTCCGATTACCGTTGCAACCGCCGCCCCCGTTACCCCCATTTCCGGAAATATCCATACCCCGTAAATGAGAAGCGGATCGAGTATCAGGTTGATCACCGCGCCGAGTGCCTGCATCAGCATGGGGAAAGTCGTATTGCCCGTAGCCTGAAAAAGTTTCTCCACGGAAATATGCACCAACGAAAATACCGCACACCCCACAACGATCGTACCGTAAGAGATACCGTACTGCATTATTTCGGCATCATCTGTAAATAAACTTAAAAAAGGACGAATAAAAAAAGCACCGAGTAGCAAAAACACTACGCTATGTATTCCGCTAAGAACAAATCCGTGAGTTGCATAAGCGTTTGCCGAATCTTTTCTCTTTGCACCCAAAGCACGCGAAATACAGGAATTCAGACCGACACCGGCCCCCACCGCAACCGCAAGCACTAAATTCTGTAAAGGATAGATAAGCGAAACTGCATTCAGTTGTTCTTCCCCAAGCCTTGCTACAAATATACTGTCCACAATATTATACATAGACTGTATAAACATGGAAAGCATTGTAGGAAGCGCCATTCTGACAAGCAGGCGCAAGATCGGACTTTTACCGAGCATATTGTCTGCCGACTTTTCTTTATCCGCAAGGTTTTCACTGCCCTGCGGACATTCCGCTTCCGCAGAAATATTCTTATCCATTCTCTTTTTCTCCGCAAAAAAAATGCTATAAGCCGCTGTTTATCTCAGAAACAGCAAAACTTATAGCATTTCTGCAATCTAATTATTTAACGTAAATAGTATAACTGATTTTTTATTTTCTGTCAAACAGTTTATAAGTCAACATTAACTCGAATTTTAATCTCACCTCAATATCTTTTCATAAAAGAAAACATTTAAATCCATAGGCTTTCCTTCCGAAGAAATACTTATCAAATGCTCTTTTATTTTCTTAAAACCCATGTGATCGTAAAATCCGTAATTACACGTACTATCTGTAAAAAGATACACGCGCTTTACTTCCTTTGTTTTCCAATAAAAATTCAACTGCTTTAACAAATTTTTACCGATCCCGAGATTTTGGTATTCTTTTCTTAAAGCGAACAATGTCAGGATACCGTCATAATTTTTTTCAGTACCTTTTAAAAATTCTTTATATACACGGCTGACTTTCTTATAGTCTTTCAGATTTTCTTTTCGCCCGAACGAACGCAAAGCCGCTCTCAGCCTATAATAAATACACGCAAATACCGCTTTACTGTGTATTTTCAAACTGTAATCTGATTTAGCCTGCCCCATGATCACTCCGGCAACATTTCCGTCCGTCTCCGCCACGCGGCAGAAAGTCTGTTCTGAAAGGCACGCATACAGATAAGCTTTCGTAAAATATTTCAGAATTTTCTCGTCATGAATATAATTTTTTAAGAAAAACGCCTCGCTTATGATCGAAGCGACCGATTCAAAATCGTCTTTTTTTATGTCGCGATAAAAAACCGTATTTGAGCCGACAAGATCGGAATTTTTCCGTGTCTGAAAAGCGGCATTTAATAACTCTACGCACTCTTCCGCCCCCGACTGTTGCGGTGTTAAAGTATAAGTCGTAATCTTCTTTATTTTTCGGAACTTCCGAACCGATATACGCTTTTACCGCGTTATCCCTTTTCTGTAATACATCAAAGCAATCACCGATACAAACGCAGGAACCAAACAATACATTTTTCTCACTTTCCGATAAAATTTGTTCCCCTCCGTCAGCAACTTTATTTTCAAAAGTATAAAAAGGAACACGCAATTTATCCGCAAGTTTTTTACCTATCTTTCTGCAAATATCGGGATCATTACCCTCAACGGCGACCATTGCGGGAGATTCACAGTCAAAACAGATCTCTTTTGAAGCATCTTTCTGCTCTGCCGCTTTACCAAACTCCCCTGCCCATTCAAAACCTTTCTTCGCCGTTATTACAGCTATAATTTCATTAATAATTGCTGCCGCCGCTATTGTTCCCTGCAAAATCTGCGCACATTCCGGCGCAGGCCCTATCAGTACAGATACCGCAACTCCCGTAAATACCAACGATACCCCCGAATGCGGCAACAACGTCAATCCCAGATATCTCTTTACGGTTTTAGGCGACTTCGTGATGCTTGCACCAAAGTATGCGCCGAAATATTTACCGAATGCCCTTGCCAGAATATAAATTGCCGTATACAACCCTGCGCCCAAAATCAAATGATAATCGAGCGGCGCACCCAGATTTAAAATTACAAAGATCATCGCTACGCCGAGAAAAGGGTTGAATCCTTTCATCAAGACTTCCAACCTTTTCTCGCTGATCATATTTGAAAAAGTCGCAGAAAAAGCCATACCGATCAACATAAAGTTCAAAACAGGACTCGGTAAGATCAGATTGTTAAAAATAAAGCCCACTCCTGCCGCCACGAGAATCATTGGAAATAATATTGCTAATGTTGCGCCCGTTCCCCGATCCTTACGCAAGAACAATCCTGCAAATACGCCTACCACTATACCTATAAGCAACGGCAAAACAATGATCAGAACAAGCATATATGCAGGCATCTGTCCCGAAGACAAGTTACCGCTGACAACAGCTATAGTTGTAAAAAATATTACGCACCCGACAATATCATCCAACGCCGCCATAGGGATGAGCGTTTTTGTGACAGGCCCATCCGTTCTGAACTCGCGCACAATGGAAAGCGCGGGAGCAGGCGCAGTTGCCAAAGCTATCCCGCCGAATATAAAGGCAAGATATAAAGGAACTTCCGCAAAATAAAAAACAACCCCGAAGACCAAAGTGACTACTAAAAAAGTACCCAATGACTGCGTCAAAGTCGTTATGAAGATGGCTTTGCCTGAGCGTTTTATCTTTTTCCAAACTAATTCCGTACCGATCATCAGCCCGACTGCCGTTTCCAAAATATGAATGAAAACCTGATACCCTTCTGCATCCAGAATTTCCTGATCGACCAACGCGATCGCGTGCGGACCGAATATCATTCCCGTGATCAGCCAGCCTAAAATAGACGGTAACTTTAATTTTGAAACAAGTTTACCTGCAATCCATGCTATAACGGCTACTGCCAACAATTTCAGTATCATTAAAACAGCCATTTTACGCTACCTCGATTCTTTTTACAACCCTGTTTTTATTCTTCTTCGGCTATCCCGTATAACACAAGATCAAAAAACACTTCCATTTTTTCTTCGTGCTTGCCGATCAACACATTAAAATCCTCGTCGGTTTTTAATTGCATCTGAAAATATGCGTTATACATTTCCACAAAAGCAGAAAAATACTCCGTTGCAACTTCTGAAGGTATTCCTTTGCGTAATTTCATTTTACTGAAAACAAGCTTGAAAATATTATAATTAAATTCATCAAACTCATAGCGCAACTTTTCTATCTCATCCGCCAAATGCTGCGGTTTACGGAACAATATGTTAAAAAATATATTTGTATGATAAGGATGACTGTTAAAAAATTCCCTTCGCACTGCCATAGCTTTTTTCAGACACTCTTTCATTCCGCCTTCAATGCCCATTGTTTTTTTCCAAAATTCCGACATATCGCAAAAACACTTCTGAACACAAGCCAAATATAATTGGTCTTTGTGCTTATAATTATGATAAATCAATCCTTTTGATAAATCATTTTTTTCACAAATCCGATTCATTGACGCCGCCTCATAACTATGAGTGCCGAACTCTTCCATCGCTGCCGATAAAATCCTTTCTTTTGTCTTTTTTGTTTTATCCGTCTGTTTCATATTCTTCCTCTGATCTTTTTATAAAAATAGACCGCATGGTCTATTATATAAAAAATATCATAAATGTCAATCTTTTTGTAAACGTAATTTATTTTACCTTAAAACAATTTCCTAAGTCGAACTTTTCTATAAACAATACTGACATATCAATAAAATATTAAAATAAAAATGCGCTTTACTTCGCAAAATATTACGACGTAAAGCGCATACAAAAAAGAAATTATTTATAAAATACTATCTGACTTTTAGTCTGATAAATTTGTTTGAGCCGCCAATTCTGATTCAAACTTATTTATTTCAGACCTTGCCTCTTTCCTTTTTATCAAAATTTCAGAATATTCGGCTAACAACTGCGTTTGCAGTTCTGTATCCCCTTCCGCAACCGCTTCTGATATTTTTGTAATCACATAATCGGTCTGTGCAAGGTATTCTTTCTTTATCCGAATTGATTCTGCAATTTTTAACTGTTGCTCTTCGGCTTGCTCTTCCGCTGTTTGATCCTCATAATGTTCGTTCACAAGTTCACCGTTTACAACACGCCATGCAAAGAATTCTGGAGATGATAACGTCTCATTATACAATTTTTCTTCAACTATCTTTTCCATTTTTCACCTCATTATTTTGTGCTAAAACCTATTGCTAACCAAGCAAAACCTTTTCCGCCATAAGAACGTGCAGTAAATCCTGACGGACTTACTTTATCCCCTCTAACCCAACCATACATATTTTCTATCTGGCCTGTATCAGAAGAATTTCCATAATATGTTGTAAATACAATCGGAGCCATTTGAAATTTTGCTCCTGTCGGGAAAGTAATATTTTCAAACAACGCAGATGAACCAGCGCTATCTTTTTTACCGTACACTATTGTCAGACGTCTTGTTGCGTTATACGGTATACGAAACCATTTTACATAAGTAGGTGATGCTGAAATATTGGCATAATCGTCTGTAATAGCGTTGAATACCCATTTCCAAGTAAACTTTGAATTTTCATATATAGGTAATGTTTTATCTTCCTCAGGTGCTCCTGAATTTGTAACTACTTGTTCCCAAGGATCGTTATTTGAATAATACGAATTCCAGTCATATACAAAATATCTGGTATCTGTACCAGCAGAATTTATTCTAATTGAATAATAAAATGTAGCACGATTATTATCTTTTTTAATTCCCCAGAAATGACCTGTATTTTTAACCCCGTTTGGAATTAACAACGGATATTGATCTTTTCCAACATAAGCGTCTATAAATGAATTATCTTCCATTGCAGCAGCTAACTGATCCATTGTTGTAGTTGTTCCAAAAGAAGAATCAACATCAAGTACATCAAAATACATTTTAGCAAATGTGTCAGTCTTTTTTGCATATGTATCTGAAATTTTATTTCCGTCGCTATCATTTGTTGCAGCATCTGCTTCCGAAGCATGATTTGAAAAACCCACAGTAAGATCAGGATATGTACCAACTTTTTTTACATATGTATCAGCAATACTATCCCCGTTCCCATCATTGTCTGCTCTTGTTGAACGTGTTGCATAACCGACATTTAACCCTGCATAAGTACCGTTTTGTTTGGCATATGTAGAAACAATGGGATTCATATCTATATCATTTACTGCTGTATTTGCACTCGTGGCATGACCAACACTCATAGCGGCATATGTACCGTCAATTAATGCATAATCGCCTGCCTGCTGAGCATTGATATTTGTCCTTGCCTGTAATTTCTCAGCATCTGACAGTGACTGTTCTGTAAATTTGACAGCGACAGGGTCTGATCCCGCAGTTGCTGAGATCACATCATCTATGATCGTAATGTTACTTCCCGCAGTCAATGTCTTCTGATATTTTTCAGAAAGTTCGACTGCACCCGTTGCACCATCCACCGAAGTTACAGGATAAGGAGGCGGATTTTGCGCTGAATATTGCCGAACATTTTCGACCGCAGACAATCCAATCTGAGCCTTGGTTACTGTATGCGGATTATTTTTATCCGAAAGATGCTCGGATACTTTTGAATCCGTCACTGCAAATTGTGTTTTTGTGACATACTTTTCAGAAAATAATGTTCCGTCCGCATCTTTCTGCGCTGTTTCCGCACTTGTCGCCTTTCCTACGCTCATTTGTGCATATGTCCCATTGACCTTTGCGTAATCAGAAAGGTCTAATCTTGTAGATCCGATATACTCATACTTTTTGCGATCGGGAACCCAGATATATTCTTCGTAATAATCGGATTCGCTCTCCGTAGGCGACGCAATGAGATAAATAAACTTCGTACTTCCCTCTGTCGGAAGTTCCTCAAAGGAAGCATAATCGGTATTAGGTATAATACCCATTTCCGCATACTTTTTGGCAAGTTCCGCACTTGCCGCAGCGGCATCCGCTTGCGCTTTCACCAAATCTGCTCCGTCTTCCAAAACCTGTTTGAGGTTGTCCATATATGCCGTGGAAATCTGGTCAAAATCCACAACTTCTTCCCAAAACTCAGCATTTATCTCATTATCTGAAAAAGGCTGGTTCCCTTTATTATCGTCAACCTTTGAGCGTACAAAAGCGCCGTATTCTCTAGCATTTGCACAAAACACAAGTTCATTTGCACCGTAAACCGCCACTTCGTTCCACGCGTAAATAGAACGAGAACAATAACTGCCGTTGTGAAGTTCCTGAGAAAGAGCGGAAATACCGGAAAGTATACTTTCATAAATTGTTTGCGTAGGCGTTTCCGGCAAAACAGCTCCTGTACCCTTTTCCACCGTAAACGAAGAAGAACCGGTCGCTGTAATTACTCCTTCTTGCGCCGAATAAAAATAAAACTGTACGGAAACCACCCCATAATATCTCGTGATATTACTGGGCAAGGTGTAACTCCACCCCGAAAAAACACGTCCGTCCTCAGAAAACACCCCCTCTATTTCCTTTTGCGGAATCATGGCGACAAGCGGAGTATGTACACCGTTTGGCAGACAAAAAGCAAGAGTGACTGCACAATCAGCCGCAAAGGGCGCGACTAGGAAAATATCGTTTGTATTTGCCGAACCCTGATAAACGTGCGAAGGTTGTGTTTTGACGATAGTACCGTCATTACCTGCAAAAAAAATCATTTTTTCCTCCTTGCGTTTCGGTTTCTGCGGCACGGTGCGGAACAACAAAACGCTTTTTTAATCATTATAAACGGCTTTTAGCTAAAAACAAAGCCTGACTGCCAGCAAGAAACCACAAAAGTAACTGCTTTTGTCAATTCAATTATAATGAACATATAGCGCTTTTCCTCTAAAAAATATCAAACTTGCTTTTTAATTGTTTTTCTTTATTAAAAACTTACTTTGTATATCAATTTTTAAACTTAAAAAGCCCTTGCGCAATTTTGCGCAAGGGCTTAATTTATCTGACCTATATCATCGATCAATTATTATGTTATTTATTATAGTTGACGATAATAGAAAATTCTTCCGCTTTCAGAGAAGCTCCGCCGATCAGTCCGCCGTCGATTTCAGGCATAGCCATAAGTTCTTTGCAGTTCTTGGCATTCATGCTTCCGCCGTACTGAATGCGTACTTTTTCCGCGCACTTCGGGCAGAAAACTTCCGCACAAGTTTTACGGATAAACGCGATCGTTTCATTTGCCTGCTCAGCCGTTGCGGTTTTACCAGTTCCGATCGCCCAGACAGGCTCATAAGCAATGACGATAGAAGAAACATCTTCCAATCCTTTTAAGCCCTCTCTGATCTGTACATCGAGTACCTGCTCGGTCTTGCCCGTCTCGCGCTCTTCAAGGCTCTCACCCACGCAGACGATCGGAGTAAGTCCTGCCGCCAGCGCTGCGTGCATACGCTTGTTTACTGTTTCATCTGTTTCACCGAAATACTGTCTTCTTTCGCTATGACCGATGATGACATACTCTACACCGAACTCTTTGAGCATCGCCGCAGAAATTTCTCCCGTATAAGCACCTTTTTCCGCAAAGTGTACGTTCTGCGCGCCAAGGTGAATATTGCTTCCTTTAACAGCTTCTGCCGCCGCGGGGATGTCCGTAAAAGGCACACAAGCAACGACGTCGCAATCCGCATCTTTCACCAAGGGTTTGAGCGCTTCAAGAAGCTTTACGCCTTCCGAAGCGGTATTGTTCATTTTCCAGTTTCCTGCAATAATAGGCTTTCTCATTTTTAACCTCTTAAAAATTTTTTCTTGATCTGTTGACAAAATTGTAAAATCTGTCTCTTTCAAAACATATAAATTCCGCCCGCCGCATACGGCAGGCGGAAATAAAATTTATTCTTTATCGTTGAGGCATGCAATACCGGGCAGAACTTTTCCTTCAAAAAGTTCAAGCGATGCGCCGCCACCCGTGGAAATATGCGTCATTTTATCAGCAAAACCAAGCTGCTGTACAGCCGCTGCGCTGTCGCCGCCGCCGATAATTGTCGTAGCGCCGCTTGCTTCTGCCATTGCTTCCGCAATCGCGATCGTTCCTTTTGCCAGCGTAGGATTTTCAAATACGCCCATAGGTCCGTTCCAGATGACCGTCTTTGCGCCCTTGATCGCGTCAGCAAACAATTTTCTTGTCTCTTCGCCGATATCCAAGCCTTCCATATCCGCAGGAATTGCGCTAACTTTGACCGTCTTTACCTCGATAGGTGCATCGATGGGATTCGGGAAATCTTTCGCGATCACAGTATCTACGGGCAGAAGAAGTTTTTTGCCCATATCTTTTGCTTTCTGCATCATATCTTTGCAGTAGCCGAGTTTTTCGTCGTCAACGAGCGATTTACCGATTTCATATCCTTCCGCTTTCAGGAAAGTATATGCCATACCGCCGCCGATGATCAATGTGTCGCATTTATTGAGAAGATTGGAAATAACATTGAGTTTATCCGCAACTTTTGCACCGCCGAGTACCGCAACAAACGGACGTACGGGATGTTCAAGACTGTCTGCCATAACTTCGAGCTCTTTCTGGATCAAGAATCCGCAAACAGCTGTTTTTACAAAACCGTATTCCACGATCGCCGCCGTAGATGCGTGAGAACGGTGTGCCGTACCGAACGCATCGTTCACATATACGTCGCAATAGGAAGCAAGTTTTTTGCAGAACGCCTCGTCTCTTCCCTCTTCACCTGCATAGAAACGAAGGTTTTCCAAAAGAACACATTCGCCTTCTTTGCAAGCCGCAACTTTTGCTTCCGCATCCGGACCGATAACATCTGCAGCAAATGCCACTTTATTATCGAGAAGCTGATTGAGCCTGTCCGCAACCGGTTTGAGCGTCAGTTTTACAGGATCGTTTTTCTTTGCCTTTTCAATATATTCAGCCGTTGCTTTCGCCTGCTCTTCTGCAGGAAGTGCCTCTACCGCTTTCTTTTCTTTCTTGTTGAGTTTGACTTTCTCATCAAAAACATTGTGAGGCTTACCCATATGAGAACAGAGGATGACTTTCGCGCCCTGATCCATCAGATATTTGATTGTGGGCAAAGCACCCATAATACGATTCTCGTCAGTAATTTTTCCGTCCTTCATGGGAACGTTGAAATCACAACGAACGAGTACTCTTTTACCTTTTACCTCGACATCGGTTACAGACTTTTTGTTCATAACGCAATCTCCTTGATTTTTCTTTTTCCTCTTATAATGATATACTTTTTTTAAATTTTTGTCAATGATTTGGCTTCATCTAATTGGATTTATCAGCAAATCCGAACCTGTAAAAATTACTTTTTATGTGTAAGCGCACCTTCCCTCACGCCGCTCGAATATCCGTTTTGCCGCCATGCTTCATAAACAGCCACCGCCACGGAATTGGAAAGGTTCAAAGAGCGTATTTCGCCTGCCATCGGGAGTCGCACGCAATGATCATAGTGCGCTTCGAGTAAAGATTCGGGCAAGCCTTTCGTTTCTTTTCCGAATACAAGAAAATCACCCTCTTTATAAGCAACATCGCTGTGCGTATTTTTTGCTTTTGTAGTGAAAAAGTAAAAATTGGAATTCTGAAAAGCAGAAAAAACTTCGTCTATGGAATCATAATAGCGGATATCTACAAAATGCCAATAATCCAGTCCTGCCCGCTTCAAATATTTATCCGAAACCTCAAAACCGAGAGGCCTTACTAAATGAAGCCTGCAACCGGTAGCCGCACAGGTTCGTACAATATTGCCCGTATTTTGCGGAATTTCAGGCTCAACAAGAACAATATTAAACATAAATTTACCTCAAAGAAAAATATAAATATATGTAAAACAAATCCGCATTTTTTATCAGTCAACAACTGAATAAAGTGCGTTTTTTTTGATTTTTTTCAAAAAAACTTGACTTTACCTATGAAAATCACTATAATATATTTAATAATTTACTTAAAAAAATTTTGTATTTTGTTGTTGACAAAATACTGGTTTTTTTCAATCAGATCACTCTCACTACCCATATTTTTTCTCATTTGTTTTAGGAGAACGGCCCGCCGCAAGGCAGGCCGTTCTTCTTATCTGATTTATAAACTCATCATAACAGAACGACAATTAACGATCTTTATTTCTTCATAAAAATAACATTATTCTCTGATGATTTTATTTTACTTTCTAAACATGACAACCACATTCAACACTTCTCCGAAATTTGTTGAACATATACTTCCCCTTAAACCTACTAGCTTTATTTTATCATGAAAAATATTAACAGTCAACACTTTTTTATTTTTACCTGCCGCCTTAAAAACAAATAAATCCACTTTTTATTACAGAAATACAGGCATCTTTGAAAGGTATTTTCAAAGATGCCTGTATTTAAAATTTCAGAAATTTCGTTTTCATTCACTCTCAGAATTCTTTGAGCTGCTGTTCGATCTTCTGTTTCATTTCAATAAACTTTTCCAGCTTTTCGCGTTCTGCTTCCACGAGGTTTTTCGGAGCTTTATCGATAAATCCGCGGTTATGCAATTTGCCGTCTGCCCTGCCGATCTCACCGATGACTCTTTCCAGTTCCTTTTCAAGCCTTTCTTTTTCCTTGGCAAGGTCAACCATCTCGCCGAGCGGTATACACACCGTACAGATCTCCGTGATCTGTGTAAGTGTTTTCTCTTCAAAAGTTGCGGTATCTGCAAAACAGATTTCGCTTGCACCTGCAAGTTTTGCTATGCACGCAGCATTAGATGAAATAAGTCGCTTATTCTGTTGAGTCACGACATAAACTTTAACTTTCTTTGCAGGAGGGCAGCCGACAGAAGTTTTCATGTTACGGATACTCTTGATCACATCCATCACTCCTTCAAACGCTTTTGCTTCCTTTTTATAGGAAAGTTTCGCATTATAACGAGGGAACTCGGAAACCATTATGCTTCCGCTTGTTGTCGGCAAATTCTGATAAATTTCCTCTGTAATAAACGGTACAAAAGGATGCAAAAGTTTGAGCGCATTTTCAAGCACAAAACAAAGCACCGAAAGTGTAGCCGATTTTTTCGCCGCATCGTCGCCGTACAGCGATGATTTGCAAAGTTCTATATACCAGTCGCAGAAGTCGCTCCACATAAAGTCGTAAAGCGTTCCTGCCGCAATACCCAGTTCAAATTTACCCATATTAAGGGTCACTTCTTTGATACAGCTTTCCAACCTGCTTATGATCCACTTATCCGAAGTCGAAAGCTTTACCTGATCGATCGGAAGAATTTCCTGCCCTTCCGTATTCATGATCACAAAACGGGACGCATTCCAGATCTTGTTCATGAAATTGCGCATTGCTTCTACTTTGGCGCGGCTGTAACGGCTGTCGTTACCGGGTGCAACGCCCGAGATAAGCGCAAAACGCAAAGAATCGGCGCCGTATTCATCGATTACTTCCAAAGGATCAATACCGTTACCGAGCGATTTGGACATTTTCCTGCCCTGCTCGTCTCTGACGATACCGTGCAGCAATACATCACGGAAAGGCACTTTTTTCGTATGCTCTATACCCGAGAAAATCATGCGGGCGACCCAGAAGAAAATGATGTCGTAACCGCAGGAAAGTACGTCCGTCGGGTAGAAATAGTTGAAATCTTCGGTACGGTCGGGAAATCCGAGCGTCGAGAACGGCCAAAGCGCGGATGAGAACCAGGTATCGAGAACGTCTTCATCCTGTTTGAGGTTTGCCGAGCCGCAATGCGGGCAAACCGTAGGATCCGTTTTGGATACGATCACTTCCCCGCAGTCCTGACAGTCCCATACGGGAATACGATGTCCCCACCAGAGTTGTCTGGAAATACACCAGTCTTTGATGCCTTCCATCCAGTTATAATAAATTTTAGAGAACCTGTCGGGCGTGAAATTAATCTTATTTCTGACCACAGCGTCTATCGCAGGTTTTGCGAGCGGCTGCATTTTCACAAACCACTGCTTGGATACGATAGGCTCTACCGTGCTCTTACAGCGGTAACAATGCCCTACGTTATGCGAATGAGGCTCTATCTTGACGAGCGCGCCGCACGCTTTGAGATCTTCAACGATCTTTTCGCGGGCAACAAATCTGTCCAATCCCTCATATTTTCCGGCATTCGCATTCATCGTGCCATCATCGTTCATGACCCGCACGACTTCAAGGTTATGGCGAAGCCCCACTTCAAAGTCGTTAGGATCGTGTGCAGGCGTGATTTTAACCGCGCCGCTTCCGAATTCCATATCTACGTATTCATCGGCAACGACGGGAATTTCTCTGCCGACAAGGGGCAGAACAAGCGTCTTGCCTACAAGATTGGTATATCTTTTATCTTTGGGATTGACTGCGACAGCCGTATCGCCGAGCATCGTTTCGGGACGGGTCGTCGCAACCGTAATGGATTCGTCGCTGTCCTTTACAGGATATTTGAGATGCCAGAAGAAAGACGCATCTTCACTGTATTCCACTTCCGCATCCGACAATGCGGTCTTACAACCGGGACACCAGTTGATAATTCTGTCGCCCCTGTAAATCAGTCCCTTTTCATAGAGATTTACGAATACTTCACGCACCGCTTTGGAACAACGCTCGTCCATTGTGAATGCGAGCCTTGACCAGTCACAGGAAACACCCATCTTTTTGAGCTGCTCCACGATCCTGCCGCCGTATTTTTCTTTCCAGTTCCAGGCACGACGCAAAAACTCCTGTCTTCCGACGTCCTGCTTGGTCAAACCTTCTTTTTTCATTTCTTCCACGATCTTGACTTCCGTAGCAATGGACGCATGGTCGCAACCGGGAAGATACAGAGCTGAATACCCCTGCATTCTCTTGAAACGGATCAGAATATCGATGATCGTATTGTCGAGCGCATGGCCGAGATGTAACTGTCCCGTTATGTTCGGAGGCGGAATAACGATCGTAAACGGAATTTTGGACGGATCCGCTTCCGCGCGGAAATAGTTTTTATCCACCCAATCGGCATAAAGCCTGTCCTCGAAATCTTTAGGATTGTAAGTCTTTTGCATTTCCATAATCGCACCCCCCACCCGCTCACTTCGGATGGCATTTATTTTTGTTCCGTCTGCCTGAAAAATCTTTCCGACACACTTAAACTGTGATGAAAATTATTATAAACAATCCCCGCCGACTTGTCAATTAAAAACACCCTTCAATCAATTACTCGGCCCTGTTCTGCAATGAAAAATACTGTCAAAAGTATGCGCTGCGGCATACGATATAGTATTCTCAAAATCTAAACTAAGGAGAACTCAATGAAAAAAATTATTACAGCTGTACTAAGCTTCACTTTTGCCATTCTTACCCTTTCTGCCTGCGCCAAAGACGAAGGCGGATTGAAAAAAGTACGCATCAGCGAAGTTACTCATTCTATTTTTTATGCGCCGATGTATCTTGCAGATGCGCTCGGCTACTTTGAAGAAGAAGGCCTCAATGTCGAACTGACCAATGCAGGCGGCGCAGACGCCGTCATGGCGGCGGTTCTTTCGGGCGGTGCGGATATAGGTTTCTGCGGTCCTGAGGCGGCATTATACGTTCATATCGGCGGTAGCAGCAATGCTCCGATCGTATTCGGACAACTGACAAAGCGAGACGGGTCTTTCCTTGTTTCCCGCGTTGATGAAAAAGAGACGTTCACATGGGCGTCCCTTGAAGGCAAAGAGATCCTTGCCGGAAGAAAAGGCGGCGTGCCTGCCATGACTTTTGAATACATCCTCAATGAAAACGGACTCTATGACGGCGAAAACGTAAACATGAACTATGACGTAAACTTCAATTATATGACCGCAGCATTTGAAGCGGGAACGGCGGATTACTGCACAATGTTCGAACCTGTCGCTTCCGAATATGAAAAAGCGGGAAAAGGTTATGTAGTCGCATCCGTCGGTGAAGCGTCGGGTGAAGTCCCCTATACCTGCTATATCGCGCGTGAAAATTATCTCAGTAAAAACTCAGAAACCGCGGAAGGCGTTCTGCGTGCCGTAATGCGCGGCATACGCTATCTCGATGAAAACACATCGGCAGACGCTGCGAAATTACTTGCGCCCTATTTCGACGGAACAAGCGAGGAGTCGATAGCCGTATCTCTCGACAGCTATAAGGCGATCGACGCATGGCAGAAAGATATGACGATGACAAGCGACGCATTTAACCGTTTACAGGATATCATCGACAATGCCGGAGAACTGGAAAAACGCGTTGAATTTGAAAAACTTACCGATACTTCGATCGTTAAAAAAGTATACGAAGAAGTATACGCATAACTCACCAACAAACCAACTAAACGGAAAAACCTCCGCTTTGTGCGGAGGAGGAGAAATAATATGAAGGATATGCACCTGCTTGCGTTCAAAAACGTAGATCTGACCTATCATTCGAAAGAGGGTGAGACGCACGCGGTGAAAGACATGAATTTCGATGTACGCGAAGGTGAATTTCTGGCGGTGATCGGGCCGTCCGGTTGCGGAAAAACGACTGTTCTTTCCCTAGCCGCGGGACTTATGAAACCTTCTTCGGGTACAATCACCGTTCGGGGAAAAGCGGCAAACGAACGGGCGGAAAGTTTCGGATATATGCTGCAAAAAGACCATCTTTTCCCCTGGCGGACAGTAGAAAAAAATCTTTTGCTGCCGCTGGAAATAAAAAAGCGGAATACTCCCGAAAACAGAAAAAGAGTTCTCGCTCTTGCGGAAAAGTACGGACTTAAAGATTTTTTATCCAACTACCCTGATCAGCTTTCGGGCGGCATGCGTCAGCGTGCCGCACTCATCCGTACTCTTGCCCCCGACCCGGAGATCCTTTTGCTCGACGAACCTTTTTCCGCACTCGATTATCAGACCAGACTATCCGTCTGCGACGATGTTTTCCGAATCATCCGCAGTGAAAAAAAGACAGCAATGCTCGTCACGCATGATATCGGGGAAGCCGTATCTCTTGCCGACAGAATTTTAGTTCTCACTGCAAGACCTGCCACAGTTGCCGCGATCCATGAAATCGGATTCGGTGACACTGAGCCTCTCGCCAGAAGAGAATCTCCCCTCTTTTCCTCGTGGTTCGAAAAACTATGGAAGGAACTCAACGTATGAAAAATGTAAAGAAACAAACCTTTTCGGCGGAACACCTTGCTTATCTTAAAAAAGAACGGCGCGGTAAAATTTTTGTGATCCTTGCAAGGATCGGGCTTTTGATCCTTCTGCTCGGAATGTGGGAACTGGTCGCAACTATCGGAATTGTCGACCCGTTTATTTCCAGTTCGCCCTCCCGTGTCATCAAAACGATCGCAGAACTTTACCAAGGCGGCTCACTCTTTTACCATATAGCAGTCACCCTTAAAGAAACTTTGCTAGGCTTTATTCTTGCCGTCGCGATCGGTACACTTACAGCGCTTGCACTCTGGTGGAGCGACACCGCACGCAAGATCTTAGAACCGTATATCGTCGTACTCAACAGCCTGCCTAAGATCGCCCTCGGACCTTTGATCATCATCTGGTTCGGAACAGGCTCATCTTCCATCGTATTCATGACGGTGATCGTAGGCGTGGTTGTTGCGATCATGAATATGCTGGGCGGTTTTCTCGCCACCGACAAAAACAAAATCATTCTTTTGCGCTCAATGGGCGCAAGTAAATTTCAGATACTTATCAAACTCGTGATCCCGTCCGCACTTCCGCAATTTATCGGCATGCTGAAAATATGCGTCGGCATGGCGTGGATCGGCTCGATCATGGGAGAATATATCGTATCCCGAGCGGGGCTCGGTTATCTGATCGTTTACGGCGGTCAGGTATTCCGTCTTGATCTTGTAATGGCGTCGACCGTGCTTCTCTGTGCATTGGCGGCGGCAATGTATTTTCTCGTCGTGTTGCTCGAAAAAATAGTTATACGCCATCCCCGCTGACAGAACGGGCGCGCCGCACTTCTTTGCCGCGCGCCTCTTTTTTATCCGATTTTTTCCCTTGTAAAAGCCGAAAAGCGCATATAAACAAAAAAATCAGCCCCACGCTGCCCAATACAGGATATACAAACGCGACAATGTTTTTCAGCCCCAGCCTCGAAAAACCAAATAAAACAAAACAGACAATAAACCTTGTCAGGCGCGTACGCCTGCTCTTTCCGATATAACCCTCCAACGGATAAAAAGAAGAAAACAGTGTTGTCAGAATGCCGCATACGCAAATCAACGAAAATACCTTTCCTTTCCCTCCGACCGCATACAGCAAGGGCAAACTTGCAGTCAATGCGTTTGCCCCCGCGCGGAAAATAACGGAAAGAATAACGGAAATGCAAAATCCGATGGCGGCGGCAGAAAGAAGCGCAGAAAAACTTCCCGAACCTCTCGCCCCCGAGTCGCAGACGACGGGCTCGGCAAGAAACACATTCATTCCCGCATACAAAAAGACAAGTATCAGACACCTTGCAGGATGATTTCCGCCATAAAAAGTAGCAGTGTTTTCATATCCGCCTGCAAGGCGGGCGATAAAGATAAAAATAAAGGGTACAAGACAAAGATTAATTATCCCCACCGCCCCTATTCCTTTGCCTGAAAGAAAAAAGACCAGAATAACAGCGGCGGCAGAAAAAACGGGAAAATGCAATTCTGAACCAAACCCTTCACAGAGGACTGCGTCCAGCCCCGCAAGCATGGATGCGCATATGACCGCCGAACAGATAGAAATAACTATTTTAAAGACAGCGGAAAACTTTCCGAAAACAAAGCGCAGCGTTTGTTCATAGCCGCCCGTCTTTGCACCCAATTTCAGAAGCAGAAAAAAGCCCGCAAACATCAGAAGCCCTGCAAGAAGCACATAAGGAAGATATCCCCTTAAAGGAAAAAACCGTACAAGCTCCGCCCCTGAAACAAATCCCGCTCCGACCACCGTTCCGAACAATACAAAAGCCGTTTTTATATCGGAAGCAGACTTTTTTAAACCGTTTTTTAACAAAACACTTCTCTCCTTTGCTAAAACAAAAATCAGTCCTCTTTATCTTATGCACAAAAATACTCCGATATTTTTAATTATCCTTAAAAAGACCGTTTGCATAGAATCCGCGAAAAACTTGCAAAAAGAAAAACGGCACGCAGTTTTTTAACTGTGCACCGTTTGCTTCCTTACTATAAAATTTTATTTTTGTTTTGATCAATCCAGTCTGATTTCCGCAAGCCCCTGCGGAGGTATTTTTTCGGCAGAAGCATCCACGGCCTTTTTCACGTTTGCCGTTGCCTTAGCGATCGGAATATTTGTGCCCGCGCCTGCGACACAGCCCCCGGGACAAGCCATTCCTTCGATCAGGCTGCCGTTGAGTTTTCCCATCTTGGCAAGAAGCAAGATCTTTCGGCAGTCTTCCAAACTTTCAACGTGCTGAATATTTACCTTCGTATCGGGATAATATGCCGCTATGCACTTTTCTATTGCCCCCGCAACACCACCCGAAACGGCATAGCCTCTGCCCGCACCCGTCGCGTCGTTCATCTCCGCCGTCTTATCAAAGTTTTCAAAGTCGATGCCTTTCACTTCAAAAATCGCGGACAGCTCTTCAAAAGTTATGACAAAATCCACATCGCTTCTTACGCTTCTTCTGGAAGCTTCCAGTTTTTTTGCAGCACAAGGTCCGATAAATACCACGCGCGAATCGGGATACTTCTGCTTGATCGTGCGCGCCGTTGCGACCATGGGCGTGAGCGTATTGGAGATCTTGTCCGCCGATTCAGGGAAATACCTTCGGATCAGCATTGCCCAGGCAGGACAGCAGGAAGTGAGCATGAACGGTTGCTTACCCGTTGCCACCTTCTCCACATAATGTTCCGCCTCTGTTGCTGCGCCTATATCCGCGCCGAGAGCAACTTCAAACACATCCTTGAACCCGATCTGTTCCAAAGCCGCCTTGAATGCCGCGGGCGTCGCTTTTTCGCCGAACTGTCCGACATATGCGGGCGCAACTTCCGCTACGATACTGTCCCCCCTGCGCAAAGCACGAATCAACTGGAAAAACTGCGATTTGTCCGCGATCGCACCGAACGGACAACTCACCATACACATACCGCAGGAAACGCATTTATCGTTGTTGATTTTTGCTCTGCCGAGATCGTCACTCTCGATCGCCTTTACCCCGCAGGCCTCCGCACAAGGACGTGTATGGTGTGCGATCGCATCGTAAGGACACACGCTCTTGCATTTTCCGCATTTGATACAGACGCTTTCATCGATCACCGCTCTGCCGTTTTGAATGGAAATACACTGCTTCGGGCAGACCGCCGTGCAGGGATGTGCCACGCAACCACGGCAATTATCGGTCACTTTATATTTATTCGGAGCACAAGCGGCACAGGCGGACGGGATCACCTGCATCAGCGGCGGTTCATAATATTTTTCCGCCACGTCACTCTCATTCAATCCGCTCGTTACGTGTACAGGTACATCTTCGGGTCTTAAACTGAGTCCCATTGACAGGCGAACGCGCTCTGAACAGATCGCACGCTCCCGCCAGATGCTTTCACGATAAAGCGGCTTATCGCCGGGAGTGATCTTATAAGGAATCGCTTCTATTGCGTCCTTTATTTCTCCTTTTTCCTTTTCAAAAGCAACCCTCGCA
This sequence comes from uncultured Bacillota bacterium, assembly GCA_949287815.1. Classification (GTDB taxonomy): domain Bacteria; phylum Bacillota; class Clostridia; order Christensenellales; family Borkfalkiaceae; genus Borkfalkia. The sequence goes on from CASEHS010000008.1 coordinate 31,385, forward strand.
ACTTCCACAAATACCTGACGCCTGAGCTTCTTCAAAGGGGTAAGCAAACCTCTTTCCATAAATCAAACCTTCTTTGTATATTTCACCATTATGCACGGGCGATCCTCTGCTCCGACCGCCGCACATTCCCCTTTATTTGACTTAAAAACAATTTTTTATTCTATAAACCGCAAAAAATCCTATGCTCTGCCGTATTTTTCCGCTAAACCGCGAAGATAATCCGCAGTCTTTTCCGAAGGAAGGCGGCTGAGCCTGAATGTCCAGTTCCCTTCGGCTGTGGACGGCGTATTCATTCTTGCTTCATTGTCCAGAAACATAACATCCTGCACAGGCAGAACGGTAAGGCGAGATCTGCACGCAAACGCACACTCAATCAATGCACCAGCGCAGTTTTTTATCCCCGAAATACGTTGATTTATACCTTCCTTTAAGACCGCTTCTTTTATGCACGGCTGAATCTCTGAAAGATTAGATTTTTTCAAAAAACCGATGAGTGTATCGTTGTCATGCGTGCCAGTATAACATATACTGTTTTCACCGATATTTTCGGGCAGATACGGGTTTTGCGGGTTGCCGTCAAAAGCAAACTGCAAAACTTTCATGCCCGGATAACCCGTCTTTTTCATCAATCGGTAAACGCCCTTATCGAGCGTACCGAGATCCTCCGCTATAAAATCAGATTTTCCGAGTCTGCTTTCAATGACCTTAAACAACTTTTCTTTCGGCCCCTGCGCCCAGTGTCCGTTTATCGCATTTTCCGCTTTTGCGTCGATCTCAAAGTATCTGTCAAAACCGCGGAAATGATCGATACGCACGACATCGTAAAGCAAAAATGCTCTGCGCATACGGTCCGTCCACCAAGCGAAATTTTCTTTTTCGTGCTCCTCCCAATTATAGACGGGATTGCCCCATAATTGACCCGTTTCCGAAAAACAATCGGGCGGAACTCCCGCCACTTTATAAGGTTTTCCGCTTTTTGTAAGCTTAAACAGATTGCGGTTTACCCATACATCCGCCGAATCTTCGGCAACATACAGGGGCAGATCGCCTATGATGCGTATCCCTTTTCCGTTTGCATATTCTTTCAGCCTTTTCCATTGCTTAAAAAAGCAGAATTGCACAAATATCCAAAATAAATATTCTCTCTCATGTTCCAGACAAAATTCCTGCAAAAAAACGGGATCTCTGTCACGGTATTTTTTCTCCCAACAGACAAACGGTTTGCCCCTGTGAAAATTTTTCAAGGACATAAATAGAGCATAATCGTGAAATTCTTTTAAACTTACAAATTTTACAAACTCGTCGTTTTTACAATCAAAGCGGGAGTACGCCTTTCTTAAAGCCTCAAATTTTTTCTCATACAAAAACCCGTAATCCGTTTCACCGCTTTTATAGCAGCGCGAAACCTCCTTTTGCGTGAGAAGCCCTTCCGCCTGCAATTGAAAAAGGTCAATAAAATACGGATTTCCCGATCCTCCGAAAACCGACTGATAAGGAGAATCTTTAAAGCCTGTATGAACAAGAGGAAGAACCTGCCAGTAATTCATTTTCGCCTTGGCAAGAAAATCTACAAAGCGGTATGCGCTTTCACCCATTGTGCCTACGGCTTCTCTTCCCGGAAGAGATGAAATGTGCATAAGCAAACCTGCCGCACGTTTTTTTACGTTTTCTGTGGACATACACCAACCGTTTTCAGAATTTTTTTATTTTTTGCAAAGCATTATATCATCTTTTTTTTAATGCTGTCAATATCTTCGGGCGTTTAATATGCTGTTAGCCATATCTTTAAGTTGCTCACCACATTCGTTGAAAAAACTTTTATAACTTTGACAATAAAAATTCAACGACGGCTTTTCATTGGAAAAGGGTTCTCTGTATCTGCGGCATCCGCCGCGGCAAAGTGAAAACCATTTACAATCTTTACATTCTTCCGAAACAGGTAAAGATTTTTTTATAAATTTGCTGAAAATCTCTGAACGTGCAATATCTTCAAATGAATTTAAATTTACATTTCCTGCACAATACTTATCTGTAACGTAAAAATCGCAAGGATAAACACTTCCGTTCCCTTCAATCACGAAATAACAAGAACAAACGCCGTTCATCCCGCAGTTCTCAGCGGGACGCCCCAATAACAAAGATATATAATTGTCAAAATTCCTTATACTTAAAAACTTTTTTTTTCAAAAAGCAGGAATAATATTTTATGAAAGATTTTATCAGAAAATCCGCATAACTCGAAGGAGATAAAGACCATTCCTGTTGTTCTCTCTCGAAACCGTCTAAACAGGGAATGAACTGCAAAAAATCAAAGCCTGAATTTATAAAAAAATTAAGAACTTTATTTGCATTTTTAGCGACCGATTCTGTAACAACGCACAAAAGATTATATTCCACGCCGAAACGGTCGAATATATTTATGGTTTTTCTGATCCTGTTGAAAGTTCCCTCTCCTTTTCTGTCTTTACGGTAAAAATCATGAATTTCCTTAGGTCCGTCAAGCGAAAGCCCGACAAGAAATTTATTTTCGAAAAAAAATTCAGCCCAAGTCTCATCTATAATATATCCGTTTGTTTGCAATGAATTAAAAATCTTTACATTTAATTTTGAGTATTTCTTGCAAAGTTCAATGTGCCTTTGAAAAAATCCCAATCCTGCCAACGTCGGCTCTCCGCCTTGAAAAGCAAAGGAAACACTGCCTTGGGCATAACTCATTGCATTTTTGACTAAATTTTCATGCGTGACATGATCCATAATCCCCAAATCAGCAACATTTCTATGAGAAACAACATCTTTATAAAAACAATATTCACAAGCCATATTGCATAACGATGAAGCCGGCTTAATTAAAACACTGATCGGGGGCATACAAACTTTCCTTTTTTATTATTGATTCAGAATTCAGATCAACAGCAAAATCCGTCGCGGTAAACCCGCGACGGACAAACTTTTTTCGACCGACAAATTTACCTAGTGATAAAATGCCGCACCGGCTCAATACATCTCAATATAAGCGTCACGCTCCGCACCTACCGAAACGTAACGGATCTTGCATTCACAGCTCTCTTCTATGAAACGGATATAATCAAGCGCTTCCTTAGGCAGATCTTCCTTTTTACGGCAATTGGAGATATCCTTGTTCCAGCCTTTCACTTTTTTGAAGACAGGTTTGCAATCATCCAGAACGTCCGTAAACGGGAACTCTGTCAAAACTTTACCGTCAAGTTCATAACCGACACAAACTTCCAGTTCTTCGTGTCCCGATAAAATATCCAGTTTTGTCAACGCTATCTCATCCGCACCCTGACAGCGAATACCGTATTTGGAAGCAACGACGTCAAAAGGACCTACCCTTCTGGGTCTTCCCGTAGCCGCACCGTACTCACCGCCTGCATTGCGGAGTTTTTCAGCTTTTTCTCCGAAATATTCCGCCGCAAACGGACCTTCGCCTACGCAAGAAGAATACGCTTTCATGATACCGATCGTCTTGGTAAGTTTAAGATTGGGAACGCCCGCACCGATCGGAGCATACGCCGCGATCGTCGACGAAGAAGAAGTATAAGGATAGATGCCGAAGTCAATATCCCTGAGCGCACCGAGTTGTGCCTCGAACATGATCTTCTTTCCTTCCTTTGCGGCGTTGTTGAGGTAAAGTCCCGTATCGCAGATATAATCTTTGAGCGGCTCACCGTACTCCTTGAAATATTCCATCATTTCCTCTGTCTTGACAGGAGTCGAACCGTAAGCATTGACGATCGTAAGGTTTTTCCATTCCACGATATCGGGAACACGCTTAGCCAGACGATCCATGTTCAGCAGTTCACCCATACGGAAGGATTTTTTGAGATACTTATCCGCATAGACAGGAGCAATACCGCGTTTGGTAGAACCGAACTTTTTATCTGCAAGACGTTCTTCTTCCAGGCAGTCCTGCTGTACGTTGTAAGGCATAGTGATGACCGCGCGGTCACTGATTTTCAGATTTTCAGGAGAAATTTTGATACCTGCATCGCGCAAACGTTTCATTTCGCCTGCAAGATGTTTAATATCGATGACCATTCCGGGCCCCATCACACAGACAACTCCGTCACGAAGAATACCCGAAGGAAGAAGGTTAAGAATAAACTTACCCCGTTCGTTGATTACGGTATGACCCGCATTATTGCCGCCCTGATAACGGCAAACGATATCGAAATCTTTGGACAAAAGATCGACCATTCTGCCTTTCCCTTCATCACCCCAGTTGATCCCGACAATAGATGTTAACATATTCCTAACCCTCGCTTAAATGAGTTTACTCGTAAAAGTACCGATGGTACTTCTCCGACTGATATATTATACTACATTTTTTAAAAGACTGCAAAGCAATAAACACTAAAAATACAAGATTTCCTGTCACAGCATTTATTTTTTCAGAAAATATATGCTCAATAATAAAAAACTCTTGTATTCCGTCTCAGCTTTTCGGTATATTTCCTAGATATGCCCCGCGCCGTAATCTTACACGGCGCGGGGCATTAATTTTTAAACGATTTTAAATTTAATAACTTTTTGATACTTCAAGTTTAGTAATCCAGACGTATTGTATCGATCAGATCGTCGTTCCCGATCGCCGCGCCGCCGCCCAAGATAACCGCCATCTGCGGTTCATCGGCAACTGACACATCCATCTGCAATTTTTCGCTAAGATAATCATCGAATCCAATCAATTTCGCCATACCGCCGGAAAGCCCGATGCCGCCGTGCCAAATAGACGCGGAAACCTCTGCGGGAAGTTTGGAAAGAACAAGTCCGGTATACTCGGCAACCTTATCCGCAAAAACCTGCATACATTCATAAACATCCGACGAACACACGGAAACCGAACGCGGCATTCCAGTAGTAATATCCCGCCCGTTCACGACCATACTTTCATTATCGTTGCGATAAAGACTTCCTATCGTCATCTTTATTTTTTCGCTTGTCTGTAACCCAATTTTTAAATTAAAACTCTCTGCGATTTTATCTATGATATGACTGTCAATATTTCCGCCGCCGATACCGAGAGAGATCCCTGCAATGATTCCGTCGAGCGAAAAAGCGGCAATATCCGTGCTGCCGCCCCCGATATCGATAATGAACGCGGGATTTGTTTCATTCAAGATAAGATTCTGACCGAACGCAGATAAAAAAGGCGTTTCCGCAAATTTCACGCTTCCTAAACAGCATTCATCGGCAAGTCGGTAATATTTATCCAAAAGTTCTTCGGATGCTCCGCAAGGCACTGCAAATACTGCTTCCGCTCGCTTTGCCTGAGATTTCCCCACCCCTACTTTTTTCAGAAAATATCCGAGCATTACTGCCGCCATTTTTTCATTTACGATATCCGATTCGAAAACGGGAGATACAATAGTCGTATACTCAGCCGTTTTCCCGATCAGCCTCTTTGCCTCATCGCCGATCGCTTTGACCGTATCTGTGGCGGAAGCAACTGCAACACAGCTCGGCTCGGCAAGCACAATACCGCTGCCGATCTTAAATATTTTCGTTACGGATGATCCTAAATCGATTGCAAGTTTTATCATTTGATTATCCCGAGTGATCTGAATTGTTTTTCTATTTCCTCAGACGGAAGCCCGATCACATTCGTAAGACTGCCGTCAATTTTAGCCGCAAACCTCTCATCGTCCTGAATGCCGTAACTGCCCGCTTTATCGAAAGCCCTTCCGCTTTGAATATAACTGCGGATAAACGACTCGTCCAGAACATTGAACCATACTTTGGTTTTTACAAAGCCGCTTTTCCTGATCCCCTTTCCTAAAATGCACCAACCGGTATAAACTTCATGATCTTTTCCGCTCAGGCGGGAAAGTGTACGAAAAGCATCTTCCGCGTCAGTCGGTTTTCCGAGGATCTCCCCGTTAAAAGCGACCACGGTATCCGCCCCCAGAACTATCGCGTCATTATGCAACGCAAATACGCTCTCTGCTTTTACCGTAGCCAGCAGCCTTGCGGTTTCGGCAGGCGTTTGAGCAATGATCCCGCTTTCATCCGCGCCCGAAGGCACAATTTCAAAATCTCGCACAATTTCTGACAAAATCTCTTTTCTGCGCGGAGAAGCGCTTGCAAGTATAATTTTCATTTTTCCCATTAAGCAAGGATTGCCGCAATTCGATTGCGGCAATTCCCATTCCTTAAAGAATTTCAAGATTTTTACGGAAAGATTTTCTGAATTCGGCATTGGCGGTCATCGCATCGCGGATCTCCAAAGATGCGTCCCCGTCCACTTCCGTCTTCATAATTACGGAATCGCCCAAAACGTCGCAGTTGATACCTTTGATCGTACCCGAACTGCTTCTGTCAAGACTCTCCGCAATACGAAGCATTACGCCGAGTTTTTTGACGGCTTCCAGATCTTCTTCCAAAACGATATCTTTATATTTGATCCAATCGGAAAGATTGATATCCTCTTTCTTATGGCATCCCGCAACAAACGCCGCCAGCACGATTTCACGGTGTGTGATTCCGTACAGAGTCGCATTCAGGATCATGTAGCAACTATGCTTTTGATGATTATAGAATTTCACTCTCGTGCCGCAGTCATGCAGGGTAGCCGCAACTTTAAGAATTTTGAGATACTGACGAGGGAATTTGTGCAGAACGCGCAGCTGTTTGAACAGTTGTACGGAAAGATTCACTACGTGCTCCACGTGCTTTTCATCACATTCGTAGTATTTCACCAGACTGTTAAGACTGTACCCGAGAATATCCGAAATGGGTTTTTCCAGAGTGATCGGCATTGCCTGATTGAACATGATACCTTCACGAAGTCCGGATCCGCCGATAACAAAATTATCATAGTGCATATACTTCACAAAGGACTTGACGACCGCAAGCGCGGCGGGAAGAATATCCGCCCTGCCCGAAGAAAGGCCTTTGATCTTCTTTTTCTTGTCAAGGTCGAGCACCTTGATCATATCGTAAATGGATTCGAAATCTTCTACGGGCAAATTGTAATTATGCACAGTATCCAGCGGATATTTTCTGACCATCTTACTGATCTTGAAAATATTTCTGAAAGAACCGCCTACACCGATCATCTGCACGTCGGGTTCCACCTCGGAAAGCCAAGGGATACGGGAAAGCTGTTCGGTAAAGAACTCCTCAACCTTTTCCGCCTGTTCTTCGGGAGATAAATTGCCGTCCTTAAAAAGATCGGTAAGCGTTACTGCGCCGAAAGGAAGCGTTTCGTAATTGAGCATATTTCTGCGGTTGTAGTAAACGATCTTCGTACTGCCGCCGCCGATTTCGAGAATGATCCCTTTGGGAATATCCATCGAATTGATGACACCGCGATAGACGAGCGTTGCCTCTTCCTCTTCGCTCAAAACTCTTACTTTAATACCGCAAGTTGCCTGGATCTCATCGAGAAAACTGCGCTGATTTTTCGCTCTGCGCACGGCCGCCGTCGCAACCGAGATGATCCTGTCCACCCTGCTTGCATCGCAAAGCTTTTTGAACATTTTAAGGGTTTTGATCGTCTCAGCCACACGCTGAGGCTTCAAAAACCCGTCTCTTTCCATATCCTGACCGAGTCTCACGCTCTCTTTAAGCTCGTCAACGACCATGAAATGCCCTTCGCCAAACAGTTCCACAATTACCAGCCTCGCCGAATTGGAACCTAAATCAATGATGCCTATTTTTTCCACTTTTTGCTCCTTGCTTTAAGATAACAGAACTTTTCTATCTTATCTCTACTATAAATACTTAACCGCATACATTATATCACCCTTATGCGATTTTGTGAAGATACTTTTTGAGAATTTGTGCATTTTTTTTATAAAAATTATTGACTGATAATATTTTGTCTATACATAACACACTTAAATGTTTCAACTTAACATTTTATGTGAATTAAATGTCAAAAATTACCATATAAAACAAAAAAGCGGACTGTACAAAATGCACAATCCGGCTTTCTTTAATGATTGAATTCATACTATTTGATCACAAAATAATTTTATTAAAGATCAAAGTAGTTGCATTAATTCGTTAAAATTCTGAACCACGGCAACGGCGCCTGCCTGTTCGAGTTCCCCTTCTTCGGCGAAATCACAGGCTCGGATACCTATACAATCTATGCCGCACGCTTTCGCACCCAGAACGTCATATTTGCGATCTCCGATCATCACGCACTCGGAAAAATCTTTCACTCCTAAAAGATCCATTGCCGTGCGCACGACTTCCTGCTTCTCCGAACGGGTATCATCGGGCAGTGCACCCACGACACAATCAAAATAATCTTTCATTTTGAATCTTTCCAAGATCTGAACAGCAAAAACTTCGGGCTTAGATGTTGCAACGGCAAGTTTATATCCTGCTGATTTCAGCTTTTGAAGACATTCCAAAACCCCTTCCACGGGTTTACATTCATAAACCCCTTTTTCGCGGTAATATTGGCGGTAAATCATTTTTGTATTTATCGCTTCCTCATCCTGCATCCCTAAAATTTCTTTAAATGCCGAAATAAACGGAGGACCGATAAATAAATGTAATTCCTCTTCTTTATAAGGATAACCGATCTTTCCAAACGCATAACGCAGACTGTTTTTTATTCCTTCGCTCGTGTCGAAAAGTGTCCCGTCAAAATCAAAAAGTATATATTTGTAACGCATAATTTATCTGTTTTTAATGTTCCTTAATGCAATGACGAGGGCATTTTGCCACACAAGTCATACAACCCGTACACTTGGTATAATCGATCTTCGGAAGGTCATTTACCATTGTTATGGCACCTTCGGGGCAATTTTTTGCACAGATACCGCAAGCAATACAACCATTCTTGCAAAGTTCCATAACATCTTTGCCCTTGCCGTGATTGGAGCAAGCTATATAAACTTTTGCGCTCTTGGGAATACGCTCGATAATGCCTTTCGGACAGTTAGAAATACACACACCGCAGGAAACACACTTTTCTTTATTTACAACGGAATAGCCGTTATCGCCCACATCGATCGCACCGTAGGCACAAACGTCTGCACAAGTCTTTTTTCCGATACAGCCTACGGGACAAGCCTTGATCCCGCCGGCGATCAACTCGCAGGAAGCACAGTTTCCGTAACCCTGATATTCGTATTTATTGTAACAAGCATTTCCGCCGCAGCAATGAACAACGGCAACAGTCTCTTCCCCGATCTCCCCGCCGCCGAGGATCTCTGCAATTTTTTCCTTATTTTCCTTGGATGTTGCCCTGCAATCGGAAAGTTTGGCTTCACCCTTTACGAGAGCCTCCGCAAACTGGGCACAGCCTGCTTTACCGCAGCCGCCGCAGTTGGATTTGGCAAGGAGGTTTTCCACCTTTTCCGTGCGCTCGTCTTTTTTGATCGCAAATACATTGGAACAGATGACGAGAATGATCCCGAATACCAATGCGATGGCGAGCATGATACCGCCCGCAAGAAGCACCTGAATAAAATTATCCATATTCCGTTACCCCGCTAAAATACCTGCAAAACCAGCAAACGCCATTGCCATGATCGCCGCCGTAACGAGCGTGATCGGGAAACCTTTAAAGCATTTGGGGATATCCGCCCTGTCCGACTTCAAACGCACACAGGCAAGCAATACGATCGCAAACAGAAATCCTACGCCCGTTGCAACCGACACGCCGAACGTATAAGCAAAATTATAACTGTTGAACACCACTGCCGCGTTTGCCGTACCGAGTATGGCGCAGTTCGTTGTGATCAGAGGCAGATAAACGCCGAGCGCGCTGTAAAGCGTGGGAGAATATCTCTTTACTACCATTTCCGTGATCTGTACAAGACTTGCGATCACGAGAATAAACGCCATCGTATACAGAAAATCCAGTTCCAACGGCACTAAAATGAAATTATAGACGAGATAGGTAAATACCGACGAAATAGCCATGACAAAGATGACCGCAAAGCCCATACCTGCCGCACTGGAAATTTTCTTGGAAACCCCGAGGAAAGGACAAATCCCCTGATACTGGGAAAGAACGATATTATTGGAAATGATCGCGGCAAACATCAAAGATATGATAGAAGTTGTCATTTCACAGCCTCCCCTTCAAGTCCTTCGACCTTCCCTTCGGAAAGGGGCAGGACCTGTTCTTTTAATTTTTGCTTGCGCTCATTGGTTTTCTGAATTACGAAATTGAAAAGCGCCATAAGGCATCCGAATACGATAAATCCGAACGCACTCGCACCCGTTCCCTCCATAACGGGAAAACCGGGTATCTTTATTCCTGCAAACGATCCGCCCGCAAAAAATTCACGGACAAGGCCGATCAGGCAAAGCGCACCAGTAAATCCTATTCCGATAGAAACGCCGTCAAGCACGCTGTACAGGGGTTTATTGCAGGACGCAAAACTCTCCGCCCGCGCAAGAATAATGCAGTTGACAACGATCAGTGCAATAAAAGTCTTCATCGTATCGTAAAGATCGGGAAGAAATTTCTGCATGACCATCTGCACTATAATGACAAACGTAGAAATGATAACTATATAGCAAGGAATTCTCACTTTGTCTGGTATCAGGTTGCGTAAAAGGCTGACAAACAAATTTGAGAAAATCAGCACAAAAGTGGTGGCAAGCCCCATCGCGAACGCCTGAGAAAGGCTCGTTGTCATTGCGATCGTGGGACAAGTACCAAGCACAAGCACAAAAGTCGGGTTGTTCTTGATAATGCCGCCGAGAAATGTTTCTTTTAATTTCGACCTATCCATTGCTCTTTCCTCCGACTTTCGTATTGTAGTAAGTTACGGCAGCATCGATCGCATTACGAACTGCGGTGGAACTCATTGTCGCACCCGATACAAGATCGACCGATGAAGGTTTTAACGTAGCGACTTCCTTACCTACAAAGTTATCATAAAATTTTGCTTTTTCCAGCTCACTCATAAAAGTCTGCTGCTCGTAATCTCCCGGTGTGATCTTTGTGATCTTTTCATCCTTTATGAAAATATACACGGGAACTTTTTCGCCTTTATAGCCTCCGCCGCCCTTTGCAAGAAAGGCGTGTACTCCGTCTGTGGAAACCGCATAGTAGACGATCGTTCCGTTTGTTCCTTCCACTGCCGTCTCTTTTTCCACGATCATACTGCTGAACTCGCCCTCTGCGCCGCTTTCCTCTTTAAATCTGTCGTATGCCGACTGCAACGGATCCACATAAGTGAAAAGCCTTACCGCACCGAGAAGAAGTCCGCTCACAAGAGCGATCAGCGCAAGAACTAAAATACACTGTATTACCGATTTGGTTTTTGCTGTCATGCCCGATCACCTCCCGCAAGGTCATATTCCCCGAAACATTCCAGTATCATTGCTTTGAGCGTAGTGTTTGTTCTCGTCGCAGAGGTCTGCGGATCGCCGGTTCCGAGATTTGTAAGTCCTTTGATCACTTCGGCCGTCTTTCCGATAAAGAAAGTCAATTCTGCGGTATAACCCATAGTACTCTGCTTAACGGGCTCAATAGTCAAAACCCTGCCATCTTTTATAACTACGATATAAGAAAGCGGCTGTTTATAATTATATTCCGAAAGATCGGCATATCCCGTAACGTAATAAGCATCGCCGCCAAACAAAGCCGAATTGTATTCTGCTCGAATATATGCCGCATCTTCCTTTAAAGTCATTCCGCCTGAAAGCATATCTTCCGCAAGGAAACATTCGAGTATCATTGCTTTGAGTGCGGTATTCGTCTTGGTTGCGGAAGTGTTCGGATCTCCTGTTCCTAAATCTGTAAGACCGCTGATCTCTTCGTAAGTCTTTCCGACAAAGAAAGAGAGTTCAGCCGTGTATTTTCCACTCTGCATTATGGATTCTATGGAAGAAACTCTTCCTCCTTCCAGCATAACCATAAAGGCAAGTTTCTGTATTTTATCGGCATTAATCTCCACACTACCCGTAACAAAATACGCACTTCCGCCGAACAGAGCAGAATCTGCCGCCGCCGAAATATAACTGAATCCCGCGGGAAGCGTTTTTGCTCCCGCAATCAGATCTTCTGCTATAAAACATTCAAGGATCATCGCTTTAAGCGTGATATTAACAGCGGAAATATTCGGATCCCCCGTATCGAGATTTGTAAGTTCTTTAATTGCCTGATAATTTTTTCCGACAAAGAAGGAAAGTTCTGCGGTATAATCCTCCGTACTCTGTTTAACAAGTACGATTTCGGATACTTTACCCTCTTTCAATACGATCACGAATGCGAGCGGTTGTGTATACGAAGAAGTAATTGCTGCTTGTCCGACTGCGAGATAAGCCCTTCCGTCGAAAAGTGCCGAGTCAGCTGCCGCCGAAAGATACTGGAATCCCGCAGGAACGCTCAGAGCGTTTTTCTGGAAATCGGCTGCAAGGAAACATTCGAGAAGCATTTCTTTAAGAGCAACGTTGGTCTTTGTCGCGGATACCACGCCGTCTCCCGAAACAGTCAGATCTTCAAGCGCATTGATCTCTTCATAAGTCTTTCCTACAAAGAAGGAAAGCTCCGCTTTATATCTTCCGCTTTGGGTTACGGGAAGCACTGAAAATACTTTATTCTCTTTGAGCCTTACAACATATTCCAACGGCTGAGTACGTTCGTCGTTGATTTTAAGTTCTGTCTTTACCGTAAACAGATCGTCGCCGCCAAAGCCCGCTTTAACATAGGAATCTATATAACTGAATCCGTTCGGAACGGTGTATTCTTTATTTTCGTAACCTGCATCGTTGATAGCACGGTAACATTCAAGCAGCATTTCTCTAAGCGAAGTATTGACTATCGTAGCCCCCGTCTGCATATCTCCTGCAGGTATCTCTTCGATTTCCGAATAGGTCTTACCTTCAAACAGGGAAAGTTCCGCTTTATATTTTCCGCTCTGTTTTACAGGCGAAATATCTTTAACTGTATAGATCGAACCGATCGTCACATTATATTCAACGTCCTGTCCGCCCGGAACGGAAAGAGAATCCTGAACATTGAAATAGAAATTGCCGCGGATATCTTTCTGCATAGACCGAACGTATTCATAAGACTCGGAAACGGGAATATTTTCCCTCCTTGTAAGTCTTGTATATTCCATCACGGGCGCAGCGATTGCAAGCGTTGCCGCCATTGCGATACACAGCGCGCGCATCAGCCATTTCATGACCTGAGGCTTAGGTTTGCCGCTCTTTGTCATCTGACCGAACCGCACGGGTACAAGGAAGGTATCCATCGCAGGGACAAGAAGGTTCATAAACAGAATTGCAAGCGATACCCCTTCCGGATAAGTTCCGAATCTGCGGATAACAACAGTAAAAACACCGAGTCCGATCGCATACAGGATCCTGTTCATTCTCCATTTCGGAGAAGTCGCATAATCGGTCGCCATAAAAAATGCCGCAAACATGAGTCCGCCCGAAAAAAGCTGAGGCAGTATTTCACCAGCGCTCTGATAACACACAAGCACCATAAACGCGCTCGTAAGAAGATATACAAGCGGAATGCGCCAGTCGATCACGCGGCGGACCATCAGATATGCGCCGCCGAGAAGTATTGCAGGGACACAAGTTTCGCCGATACTTCCGCCCGTATAGCCGAAAAACATACTGAGCACGCCGCCCCAGTACCCTTCTTTACCGAACAAACCTGCAACGGAGCCGCCGCCAAGATAAGTCGCCGCTATCGTACCGTCCGAAATCAAATTGCCGGAAATATCCGCACCGATAAAGCGCGTCATTGCTCCGCCGTACGCGAGAAGCAGAAATACGCGTGCCGTAGCCGCAGGGTTTGCAAAGTTCTTGCCAAGGCCTCCGAACAGCATTTTCACGATCACGATCGCAAACACACCGCCGATCACCGCAAGATACCAAGGAGCCCGCGCAGGCAGATTCAAGCCGAGAATAACGCCCGTTACGATCGCCGAAAGGTCTGTCGTAAACGGCTTTTTTCTTACTAAATTATAAACCTGCTCACTTACAAAACAAGTGACCGTACAAATGACTACCAGCAAAAGCGCATACAGTCCGAAATAAAGAGTACCAATGATCACACAGGGCAAAAGCGCAATGATCACGTCGAGCATAATCCTGCGCGTATTCAAAGAGTCCAGTTTATGCGGAGAGATCGCTACATTATAATTTTTTATCTCAGCCATTATATGCCCTTCTCCTTGATCTTTTTCTTAGCCAGTTTCACGCTCTGAACGAGGAACCTCTTTGCAGGGCAGACATAAGAGCAACACCCGCAGCCGATACATGCTTCCGCGCCGTAATGCTTTGCTTCCTTATAATCTTTACTGAAAAGTGCTCTTTCGATAAATACGGGAGAAAGCCCCATCGGGCATGCCGAAACGCACTTACCGCAGCCGATACAAGGCTCTGCGGACTTGCTTTCGCATTCCGTTTCATCCAAAAACAATAAGGAAGACATTCCCTTTCCCGTACATACTTTCAGCGAAAACACAGGCTCGCCCATCATAGGTCCGCCTGACACGATCCTTGCACAGTCCTCTTTTCCGTCGCAGAACTCTGCGATATCACGAAGAAGCGTACCGTTTTTCACCCAAATGTTACAAGGTTTGTCCACTGCTTTTCCGCTCACCGTCATGACTCGCTCATAACAGGGGGTATTTTCTTCCACCGCCTTATAGATAGAAAACGCCGTGTGAATATTTACGACCACCACACCCGCGTCGGCAGGAAGTTTTCCTTCGGGAATCACACGCTTTGTGCAGCAATACACGAGCTGTTTTTCCGCGCCTTGCGGATATTTTGTCTTTAATGATTTTACGGTAATTTCTCCGCCGCAGGCTTCTTTTAAAACAGTGATTGCTTCGGGCTTGTTTTTCTCAACACCGATCACCGCGCGCTTTGCACCACAGGCAAGCATTGTAAATTTTATGCCCTGGATCAGTTCATGAGTATATTCTTTCATGATCCTGTAATCGCAGGTAATATAAGGCTCGCATTCTGCGCCGTTGATTACAAGCGTATCCACTTTACCCTCTTCGACGCCGAGTTTTACAGCGGTAGGGAAAGTTGCGCCGCCCATACCGACAATACCCGCTTCCGCTATTCTGCCGAGAACGCTCTCTCTCGAAATTTCCGAAAGCGGAGGCAAGGATACACTTTCATCCTTAAAATCGTTTTCGATCAGAATATGATCCCGTTTTTTGCCCGCAAGCGTAATATGCCCCACGACACCGCGAACCGTGCCCGAAACGGGAGAATATACATTCGCCGAAAGCCCCTTTGCGGCCTTTCCGATCAACTCACCGCGGCGAACATAGGCGCCCGACTCCACCACCGGTTCGGCAGCAACGCCGATATGCTGAGACAACGGAACATATACCTGTTTAGGTTCCGGACCGCGCATGATCGGTTCTTCGGCGCTCAGATATTTGCACCCTTTCGGATGCACTCCGTTTGCAAAAGTAAACAACTGAAAAAGCCTCCCTGATAACACCTTTGCCGTTAAATTTTTTATACGGCAATAACGTCCATATTTTACCATTTTTTTAATAATTTGTAAACGATTTCATCAACAAATTCACTTCAAGATCACTTTTAAACCTCTTGTAAAATTTTTTCCCGCCATCCGAAATCACATACCTTCTTTTGCAGATTTTTCTTTTTTGCCTGCATTTTTTTGAGCCAAAACACTCTTTAAACCTGTCCGAAGCTGAAAAACAGACAAAGCGCAGAGAAAAATCCCGAATGCAATGCGCAAGCCGTTTTTCGGCAAAGCAGGCACGAATATTCCTCCGATCACCGAAAACAATACGGCTGGCGGAATCATCCATTGTGTACCGCGAGGCTGCAAAAGTTTATTTGACGCATGCACTTTCAGGGAAAGTATCGCCATGGGCAAAAATGAAAACAAATTTACCGACTGCGCCAGTTTCTGTTCCACTCCGCAAAACATTGTCAAAATCGGGATCAGCACCGTTCCTCCGCCCATTCCCATACCGCCGAGGATCCCACCGACCAGTCCCGCCGTAAGATAAACTATAAACCGCATTGACCAATTCTCCTTTTATTTTTTAAAATATCATTCTCAACCCTGCCGCAAACATTACGAGCGAAAACACGATTGTTGCCCAACCGTCAGAAAAACCGTTGAGAAGAACCGCACCCGTAAATCCGCCGAACAATACCCCGACGCTCACTGCCGTAAAAAGTTCTGCAGCAAAATATCCGTTTACCAAATACACTATCGCGCTCGCCAAACTGACAGGCAGGATCACAAGAATGGCAGTAGCATGCGCCACCCTTGCCGGTTTTGAAAGAATGGAGCTGAGAAAAGGCACAACCACCATTCCTCCTCCGCCCCCGAAGATACCGTTCAACACCCCTGTAACCGTGCCAGCAGAAACCAATAAAAATTTTTCTTTGATATTTTTCATACTATCCTCCGAATTTGCGGCACATTTTTATAGCGCAAATCCTTCTTTCCTTTATTATTTCTCTTTTTATAATAAGATTGTGCGTATAAGATAAAAATAAATTCAATTTTCACGTTTTTTTAACCGTTATTGCTTGCTTTTCCCGCTCTTTTATATTAAAATAAGATAGTACGATTTTCCATGAAGAACCCGCGTTCTTTATGGTTTGCGGTTTTTAATCGCTCAGAAACAATAACTGCGAAAAGGTGTTATATGGCAAAGAACAAACAACTGACCAAAACAAGAATTACTACCTGGATTCTGGCATTCGTTATGCTGCTTTCCGCCTGTACGCTGATTTTTACGGCGTGCGGAAAATCGTCCACCGATGACGAATCTGAGGACGACAAGAAAAAAACGGATACCCAGACCTTCGCAAATGCGGACTTCGAATATTTCGAAGACAGCGACGGTTCTTATATGATCGCTACTCCAGACAGCTGGACAAAAGCGGCCGATTCCAACTCTAGCGGAAGCTCGGCAAGTTCTTCCACTGCAAAATCGGGAACAGTCGACACTTCCGTTAACTGGGGTGAAAAATATCTTTATGCTCGCAATACCTATGAAGAGTATAAAGATGAAGACGATGAAGACAAGCTTCCCGAGGAATATTATACCGATATCGACAACGATTATGATATTCCCGGCTGGGATCTTGCAAAAGCCGCTTATGACAAAAATGAGGAGAATGAAGAAGATTTCACTCTTGACAACCTCAAAGCGGAAGACATTGACAAGGTCAACCCCGGCACACCTTTTAAAAAGGCGGGAGAAGAAGATAAAGATAACGGTACGCACGTTCTGATGGTGCATAACTATCGTACAAACGAATACGGTACCGCCACGAAATACACAGCTACTTCAATCACCCTTGCAGCTAACACGAGCGCTAAATTCTCCGTATGGGTAAAAACTTACGGTATGTCTTATGCCGAAGGTGAGACCGTAAACGGCGATCGCGGCGCATTCATCAGAGTTACGAATACCGTAGGCGGCGCATCTCAGGATCCCCTTACGATCAAAAATATCGACACCGAAAAACTGAATCCCGAAGGGCAGAATAACGGCTGGGTACAGTATACCGTATATTTAAAAGCTTCCTCTTATGCAACCACTACTTTCAACGTGGTTCTCGGACTCGGTGAGCAGGTAGAAAGCGCAACAGCAAACAAATACGGTTATGTGCAGGGATATGCATTCTTTGATGCTCTCACGTATGAAGTTCTGACCAACGAAGAATATGCAACGCAGACCGCTGCACTCCCCGACTCCGTAAAGACCGAGCTCAATCTTTTCTCTTCGGATGACAGTAAGAAATTTGACGCCGTATCCGATGCTAATAAAACAAATCGTGCTTTTGCACTTGATCTTGATGTTCTCAAAACGGATACACAGACGCTTACCTTGAACAACGTAAAGGTAAACGGCACTACCGAAAAACAGGATGGTATCGCTTACGGAATCGATAAATACCTCGGCAATGCAGCGGAAAATCTTAAAGACGCAAACGATGCTTCAAGATCCGGTATGACAACGGCAAGCAATGTTGCAGACGGTAATTATCCCGCTTCCGTACAAAAGGCTTTCAAAAATTATCCTTTCAATAATGAAAACCTTCTCATGATTTACAGCGGAAAAGGCGCACCCTACACTACAGAAGTTACGAACAGCAATCTTACTTCCAATCTATTTGAAGTCGGAAAAGATGAAAGCCTGCTGATCAGTTTCTGGGTCAAAACTTCTGAAATGAACGGCGGCACGGGCGCAACGATCAATCTTGTAAATTACGAAACCAAAAACACCATCGGTGCAGTAGATACCACAACACTTGACACAGTTGACCTCAAAGACGACAGAGGCACGGTCAAAGAAGATCTTTTTGACGGCTGGCAGCAATGTTATTTCTTTGTAACGAATGACACTGATTCTTCCATTACTTTCACAATGCAGTTCTCATTCGGCCCCACTACCCTTTCCGGTACGACGTTGTCTTCTTACAGCGACGGATTTGCGGCTTTTGCGAACTTTGCTTATACATCCCTTGAAGAGGAAGAACTCAATATCGTTTCCACTGGTTCCTATGCCGTAAAAGCGACTTTGGCTGAAGATGCTGACAACGCGGATTCTTCCGTAGTATTCGACACCCCCGCTTATACAGGCAGCACCGAAGGCAACAGCGATATCGAAAAAGGTTTTGCAGATCTTGCAAATTACAACGGCGTATACGGCGATTCCAAATATGTAGGCGGAGACAGCTATACGACCGATCCTGAAAAGAATCAGATCAACTCCTACGAAAATGCAGGTCTGATCAATAAAAAATATGCAACAAACTATAACGGACAGCCTTGGCTGACTTGTGTTTTGGAAAATTACAGCAGTATTACCGATGCTCTCAATCCCGGAAATGATTGGTGGTCGACCGTATTCGGAAACAACTGCACGCAACCCCTTCTGATCGTTAATCCCGATACAGTTTCTGATGCTTACGGATTTATCGGAAAATCGACAAGTATTTCGACTTCTTCCTATACCACAGTCAGTGTACGCGTTAAGCTCAGTGCCAATGCAACGGCTTATGTATATCTTATTGATACAACCGAACCCGAAGATGAAAACGAAGTCATGTACAAAAACGGTCTTTCCTACTCTGCGGGTGTATCTTACAGATATGACGAAAACGGAAATGTAGTCTTGAAAGACCCCGAAGCGGATGACTTCAACGAAGATACCGATATCCTCTTCTATAAGCAAGACAACGGTCTGTGGGCAGATTCCGAAAATTACACCGGTTCTGATTTCTATGCTAACCTTGCCAACTACGAAAAGGATAAAGACGGAAATCTCACCGACGGCAACGACAATATTATTTATTATCTGCACAACGACACCTACTATCGTTACTATGATGAAGAAAAAGAAACTTATAGCGTAGCGGTAAAAGATTTCACCTCTTACTCAGACGCAGATAAAGTTGCTCAGGCCACATTGCAGAATCTTACAAACAAAGACAAGGTTCTTGTACAGAAAATCGAAGGCACACCTGAAAATGCAAACAAATGGATCTATGTAAACTTCTATATTGCAAACGGTTCTGTTGAAGCCAAGAATTACAGATTGGAAGTTTGGAACGGTTCCAGAGACAACACCGATAAAATGGAAGCAGCCAGCTATGTTGCATTTGACGGAGTGACTTATGACGCATTGACAGCCGATACGTTCAACGCCCTGATCGAAGAAGGAATGGAATCTCTCGGCAAAAAGGGTAATTTCGCGGACGGAAAAACTTACAATACTGTAAAAGAAATTCAGGACGCATACAATGCTTCACCTGACAGCTTTATTACCGAAACGGAAAATAAAGCATCTCTCGTTTATTATCACTTCTCCCTCTTTGACGATAAGGCATATGCCCCCTACGACAAAGATTATGATGAAGACGAAACAGGCGATCCTTATGCAGACTATACTGCAAGTTCTTATTCGGATACAGTAGCTTACCTGCGCTTTGACAGCTCCCTTGCCGATAATAAGACAGGTGTTATCGAATACAACACATTCGTAAATTACGGAGCAAGCGAAATCAGCGTTGCAATCTCCACAGACGATGGCGAAGAAGAAACAACGACGCCTTCCGATACAAACAATGTAAACCTGTGGCTCCTGATTCCTTCCATCGCACTTGCTGCGGCATTGTTCTTCACTTTGATCACAATGTTGGTCAAGAAACTTCTTGCCAACATCAAACGCAACAAAGTACGTTACACACCTCAGTACAATGCTAAGCGTAAACGCTATATCAGGAAACTGAGATTGGAAGAATCCGAACAGGATGAAGACGCAACAGCACCCGATGTTCTTCCCGATGAAGATGAAATCACTGAAGAAGACATTTACAAAGTCGAATCAGAAGATCAGTCTGAAAGCACGGAAAACTCGGATCCCGAAAAAACGGATGAAGAAAAATAAGCTATTCCGTTAAAAGCAAATCAATCCCCTCCCTTAATTAAGGGAGGGGGTTTTATTTTTTCATTTAATTCGGAAATGATTTAACAAAAATATATTTGCCCCTTTAAAATTAAAACCTACAAAAAATCGTCAAATATTTTTATTTTATAAAAATCTAGGATGTAGCACTTACTGTATTAGTTGCAGTAAGTGCTACATCCTTTAAAACTTTTTATATTAAACTTAAAACTTTTTGTAAATCTTAAAAACTTTTACTTCCTTTCAAAAAAAGTTTTTTATCAAACCGAAATTATTTCAAGCCTTTTAATTATGTCTGAGCCCTTTGGGAAAGTGATTTTTGACCACTCCTCCACTGATCTTGCCAAGACCGACAGGATATCCTTTCACCGAAACGGCACACCAACCGTTTTCTGCGCGTGACGGCATGATCTCGCCTTTAAAATAATTCAAAATTTCTTCCTCGTCATAATCGGAAAGATTCGCAACCTCTTTTCTGTTTGCCGCCATCACCAACGAATGTGCAGGCTCAAACCGATCACCTTTCAACTCACCGAGCCTTATTCCTGCCCTTAAAAATTTAAGTCTGTCAAGCGAAAACAACTCTTCGGGGACGAGATAAAGCGCACTTCCGATTTGTAAAAATTTGCCCGAAAGCGGCTTTAAAAGAAACCCTCTTTCGAAAGCGCGATATCTTTCCACTATACGCTTTTCAGCAGGTTTGTCCGTGCGCATAGATTTATTTTCCGCTTTACTTTCTCCGTCCGTCTTTTCCAAAAGTGCCGCAAAATGCCCCTCACCTCTAACTCTGTGCGGCCAGAGTTTTTCAGCCTTTAAAAGCCTGAATTCTCTATGGCAAGCAAGAAATCTTTCCACGTTTTTCTCATCTTCATCTTCCGAAAACGTACAGGTGGAATACACCATTTTTCCGCCTGCACGCAGCATTTTTGCGGCGCTGTCCAAAATTTTTGCTTGTCTTTGCGCGCACATCTGAACATTACTTTCGCTCCAATTCTCCAATGCCGCAGGCTCTTTCCTGAACATCCCTTCCCCCGAACAAGGGGCGTCGACCAAAATTTTATCAAAGTAATTTTCAAATTTTAAAGCAAGAATTTCAGGATCTGAATTTGTGACAACTGCATTGCGAATTCCCGCGCGCTCTACGTTTGAAGATAAAATTGCAGCTCGGTCGGGTATTTTCTCATTGAGTACAAGTATGCCCTCACCGCGCATTTTTTCAGCGATCTGCGTACCTTTCCCACCGGGGGCGGAACAAAGATCTAAAACTTTTTCGCCGGGATTTACATCCAAAAGCGGAACGGCACACATCGCGCTTGGTTCCTGAACATAAAAAAGCCCCGCCTCAAAAAACGGACTTTTCCCCGGCTTTTCTTCTCGGATATAAAATCCATTCTCCGCCCACGGTACTTTATCTTCAAGCGGAAACGGCGGCGCCGAAGCAAATGCTTCGGCGGTAATTTTCAATGTATTAACTCTCAATCCCTTTACAGGAGCATCATTCATTACAGAAAAATACTCTTTTGCATCGGAAAGAGTTTCTTCCAGCCTTTTTTTGTAACTTTCAGGCAGTATCATACTTCCTCCAAACCGAGCAGTCTTTGAAACTCTGGCAAAGTATAAACTTCGTCTATCTTTCCTTCCTCTTTCATCTTGTGAGCAGTTTCTGAGCGTACAGACGCATCGTCCTCCCTTTCTACAAATACATTACACGCAGAAAGCTTAAAAACGTATCTACCGCCCCTTGCAACAATTTCTCTGACCAGATTTTTAGCAAGAGTCAGATCTTCTTCTATATCTTTTGCAAAACAAAATCTTTTTCCTTTAAGCTCGCGTGTTTTGGGGCGCTCCTTATAACCTAGCACAAAATTATTAAACTTTGAGCGGATTTCGCCTTTCTCTCTTTTCTCTTTGCGCTTCTCGGAAAGATATTTGTTTCTGCTCTGCGACACGCAATTACTGAACCGATAATCTGCAATTTTTCCGCTACGTATTCCTAATTTGATAAGCAATTCCGAAAGCGTACAGTTTTCCTTTTCACACATAGCCTGCGCCACTTTCATTGTTGCATACGCATCATCTGCCGCACAATGCGGAGTATATTCCACTTCAAAAATCTGCGTCAACGCTTCCAGCCCAGACTGACGGTCAAAGGTCTGCGTCATAGCCATATACAAAACTTGTGTATCTGCAAACGTAAATTTAAAAGACGGAAGCTTATATCTTCCCGTTTCCAGACAAAGATATTTCACGTCATTTACTGCGGCGTGACCGAAAACAAGTTTGTTCTCTCCTTCGAGTATCTCTTTGATCTTGGGATAAAAATACGGAAACGGAGGATATTTTTTAAATTCTTCGTAATCATACGGCAGAACAATCCCTTCCCCGCCGCGATCGGTCAAATGAAACTTTCCGTTGGGATTGATAAGAATATCTTCTTTCTTTAAAATATTAAATTTTTCATCACATACAACATATCCGAATACGCAGATCTTAGCAACATTTTTATATACGCAAGCGCATTCGATATCAAAAAAGACGTATTCCATATTCCCCGACTCTTTCTTTATTCGCTTTGAATTATATCATAATCGGCGCCGTATGTAAAGCCATTTGCTTTTCCGCCTGAACTCTTTTTAACAGTATGAAACATTATTAATTTTCAATCTTAATTTTTATTTTCTACAGTCATAACTTTTGTTTTTTCATACAGATAATTTGCAAAAATTTACGTTTTCTGATAAAATATATTTATCTTTGGAGGTCAATAAATATGCTGACCGTGATCTGCGCTATGCGCAACGAAGCGGATGCTTTACTTTCTCAATCAACAATAATTAGCAAAGAAAAAAAATTCGGTAAAGAGATTTTTTACGCAGAAGCATTTAACCACAAATACGCCCTTATTCTTGGCGGAATAGGAAAAACAAATGCCGCAGCATCTGCAATGATCGCCGTAACTTTTCTTCACGCGGAAAAGATACTTAATTTCGGACTTGCGGGCGGTATCTCCGAAAAAGCTAAAATCGGGGATGTTTTTTATATTTCACGGGCAGTACAGTACGATTTTGATCTTAGCGAAGTCAACCATACTCAGATAGGAACATTGGACGAATACTCTGAACCCTATTTTTACCTGCCGAAAATTGATTCCGCGTATCCTATCGCTACTCTTGCGACAGGCGATCGTTTTACAAATTCGACTTCAGATCTATCTCTTCTAAACGAGTTGAATGCAGACGTAAGAGATATGGAAGGTGCGGCGATTGCACACATTGCTCAATTTACAAAAACTCCGCTCTTTATGTATAAAGGCATCTCCGATACTGTCGGAGAAAACAGCGTAGATCAATATCTTGCAAACACGAAAAAAACACTGGAAGCTCTTAAAAACGCAATACCTGCCATCTTAGGAGAAATTTATGGATAAAATACCTTCTTTTCAAAAGAATCATGATCTTCTGCAACCCGGTTTTCATTTTTCCACCCTGCAAAGCGGAATTACCACATATGACCTCAGATTTAAAAAGCCGAATGCAGGAGATTTTATCTCCCCTGCGGCGCTGCATAGCATTGAGCATATGCTTGCAACCATTCTCAGAAACAGTGATAAAAAAGAGGACATCATTTATTTCGGACCTATGGGCTGCCGTACAGGATTTTATCTTTTGACTGTAAATCTTACTTACAACGATACTTTGCTGTTACTTAAAAAAGCCTTTACCGATGCGCTCAATCTTAGCGAAGTTCCTGGTGCGAAAAAGGAAGAATGCGGCAATTACCTTGAACACGATCTTGAAGGCGCCAAAAAAGAATGCAAGTTATATCTTGAAATTTTAGAAAGCCTTGACAAAAAAATACTTGCCGAAGAGCGTGAAAAAGAAAATATTGCAAAAGAACGGAGATAAATCATGATCGAACTTGGCGGTGGATGGGACGATGTTCTTGCCCCCCTTTTTCA
Source organism: uncultured Bacillota bacterium (assembly GCA_949287815.1). Classification (GTDB taxonomy): domain Bacteria; phylum Bacillota; class Clostridia; order Christensenellales; family Borkfalkiaceae; genus Borkfalkia. The sequence goes on from CASEHS010000008.1 coordinate 55,742, forward strand.
GGATGAAAGATACCTGAAAATCAGAGAATTTCTTAAAACAGAATACTCACAGCATACCGTATACCCGGATATGTTCGATATTTTCAACTGTTTCCGCTATACACCTTTTGATGATGTTAAAGCGGTTCTGCTCGGTCAGGATCCCTATCACAATGTAGGTCAGGCTCACGGGTTGTGTTTTTCTGTTAAAAAAGGGATCGAACCTCCTCCCTCTCTAATAAATATTTTTAAAGAACTTAAAAGCGATTTAGGATGCACGATTCCAAATAGCGGTGATCTTACAAAATGGGCGAAACAAGGCGTTCTTCTTTTGAACACTGCTCTCACAGTCAGAGCGCATCAGGCAAATTCACACAAAAACTGCGGCTGGACATGGTTTACAGACAGTATTATTTCGCTTCTCAGCGAGAAAAAAGAACATCTTGTGTTTATCCTTTGGGGCAGAAACGCGCGCTCTAAAAAGCCGCTGATCGATCAATCCAAGCATCTGATCCTTGAATGCGCGCATCCTTCCCCGCTTTCGGCGTATAACGGTTTTTTCGGATGCAGGCATTTTTCAAAAACAAACGAATATCTTAAAGCAAACGGAATCACGCCAATTGATTGGCAATTATAAATAATTTTTAAGTCTTAACCTTTCAGGATAATAAAAATAAGTTTTCCGAAAACAGGAGATATCAACTATGATGAAATACATCGTCGTACTTGGCGACGGCATGGCAGATTATAAATTGGATGAACTGGGCGGAAAGACGCCGCTTCAAGCAGCAGAAAAAACTACAATAGATAAACTTGCTGCTCGTTCTTTAATCGGGCTTTGTAAGACCGTTCCTGACGGATTTAAACCGGGCAGCGACGTTGCCAACCTTTCGGTCATGGGCTATGATCCGCACGATTGTTATACGGGGCGTTCCCCTCTTGAAGCCGTTTCGATCGGAATTCAACTTGCTGATACAGACGTTACTTTAAGATGCAATCTCGTAACTTTGAGTGATGAACCCGATTATGAACAAAAGCGCATGATCGATTATAGTGCAGGAGAAATTTCTACGGAAGAAGCCAAGGAACTGATCACCTACCTCAAATCTTACTTCGACGACGAAGTTTTCACGCTTTACGCAGGTGTCAGTTACAGGCATTGCCTTGTCGTAAAAAACGGAAAAACAGGCAATACTTTCACTCCTCCTCACGATATTACAGGAAAGCCTATCAAAGATTGTTTGCCTCAGGGAGTGTACGGGGAAAAATATCTGAATTTTATGAAAAGATCGCACGAGATCCTTAAAAATCACCCGATCAACCTTGCTCGCATAAAAGCAGGCAAGAACCCCGCCAACTCAGTATGGTTCTGGGGAGAAGGAACAAAACCCGCCCTTGAAAACTTTGAAAAGAAATTCGGGCTCAAAGGCGGGGTCATCTCAGCAGTGGATCTCGTAAAAGGCATCGGAATTCTTGCAGGTATGCAGATCATAGAAGTACCCGGCGCGACGGGCAATTATGACACAAATTTCCGAGGCAAGGCAGACGCCGCGCTTTCCGCCCTTAAAAACGGACTGCATTTTGTCTATATACACATGGAAGCGCCCGACGAATGCGGCCACCAGGGAGATATAAAACATAAGGTTTATTCCATAGAACAGATCGATAAAGAGGTTGTTGCGCCGCTGATCAGCGGCTTGCAAGAAGCAAACCTTCCCTTCCGTATGCTTATCTGTCCTGATCACCTCACTCCGATCGCTGTAAGGACCCATGTTTCCGATCCTGTGCCGTTTTTACTGTATTCTTCGGATAAAGAGCAAAGCTGTGGCGCAACTGATAGAATTTGACGGGAAAACCGTCTTTGGCAGAGAATTTGCGCACCACATCGCCCTCGCCCGCCGCATAAAAGAAGCCCTTAAACGTTTCCGGATTGCTCTGCCAATAAGCGCGACAGACTTCCAGCAAATTGGCCGTACCGTCACCCATAACCGGACGGCGCGCTTTTTTTACCGCGGCCAAATGCAACACAAATTCTATCTCTATGCCGGCTTTTGAGGCGGTGTTGAAAATTGAGGCCAAAAAAGAAATATCGGCGACATCGCCAAAGCAAAACTGCACATTGTGTTCCTTAAACGCCGCGGCGGATATCGGCAGCGCCGAAGTCGCTTTTATCAGACGGTTGTTTTCCGCCAACGGGGCAAACGCCTCTTCCGAATCGCCCAACGCCAAAACCTTGCGCCCGGAAGCTACCAACTCGTTTAAGATATACTGCCCGACAAAACCGGTCGCGCCGGTAATCAAACAAACTTTTACAGCC
>CASEHS010000009.1 GCA_949287815.1 uncultured Bacillota bacterium
CTCCTTATTTTTTATTTTTGCCTTTCGGCAGTGGCTAAGGACCACTGAATGAAGCACGAATCGGTCAGCCTATAAGTACAGCCTCTCGGAAGTCAACGATAAAGAAAAAATTATTGCGTCGGTTTGTCGCGCCTAATTGCAATCGCGGAATAATAAAAGAACAGCCACACTCTTGATCAAGTATGACTGTTCTTTCTTTTTATGGCTTATGCAATAAATTTTTCCGTTGACTTGCCGCTTAATTCCGTGGTACAACGACACCACGAAAGGCATAAAAAATAAGGTTTAATTCGCTATTTATTTAGGCGGCAATCTAATATGGTGTTCTAACGGGGTTAAATAAAGGTGCTTTTGCTATTAATTTAAAAGCATAAAAGGAATTATCGGATTGATTTGCGTTTAATAGAATTTCGCTTAATGTAGTTTAGAAAAAATAAAAAGATCCGCATGTGCCGCAGAACGAAAAAGTGTTAACCCGCTTCTCGCAGGTGGGTGCGCCGCTTGCCGCCTCAGCCTTTCCGTTCATAAACAGACCTTACCTATCGGCATAGACCATTTGAAAAGCGCTCCCGTAAAAAAAATGTGGATTAAGATAATTCGAACTCCGAACACCGCAGACCGTGATCAGTGATATGAGAAATCCAAAAGAGGATTCTTTTTGTATTTATATTATATACTATGCAATCAAAAATATCAACAAAATAAAATAATTTTTTTATTTGAGAAAATTTTACAATTAAATTTACAGCGAGCTGGCTTTATCCAAATTTTGCAACAATGAGAGCATGCAACTTTCAGAATTTAATCCGAAACGTGCTTCCGTGCCATCTTGTTTTGTTTGCAAAATAGAATCTTTTGTAAAAGTCGCGGAAATTGCAACGGCGGTATCAATGTTAATTCCTCTGGCAAGAGCCCCGACGAGTGCGCTTACATAAACATCTCCTGCGCCATGAAAAGATCCTTCAATTTTCTCAGTTGAAAAAGTTTTTGTTTGGTATGCTTCGTTAGTGTAATATACGGTGCTGCGAATATGGTTTTCAGAATCTTTTTCATCGCAGCCCGTAATGGAGGGACGACCGCAAAGTGTTTGCAGTTTTTTCAGAATTTCAGTATAGGATTGCTCGTTGACAGAATTAAAGGGGGTATCAGTAAGAAAGCAAGCTTCGGTTAAATTGGGAACGATTATGTCGGCAAACTTGCAAAGCCCTTTCATTTCATTGACAAACTTATCGTCAAAATGAGAATACAGTATGCCGTTATCGCCCATCACGGGATCAACGATCATGGTACCGTTGGGGTTGAGAAACTCGTTTTTGATTTGTTTGACCATATCGATTTGTTCTATGCTTCCGAGGTATCCGCTGACGATATAATCGTATTTTAAGTTAATGCTTTTCCAATGTTTTAAAATGGCGGGAATATCTTCGCTAAGGTCGCGGAAAGTATATCCTGTAAATCCGCCGGTATGTGTGGAAAGGATAGCCGTAGGTAAAATGTCGCAAGTTACCCCAGATGCGGAAATGATCGGAAGAGCAACGGTAAGGGAGCATTTTCCCACACAAGAAATATCATTGATAGCAAGCACTCTCATATTAAAACCTCAGAGTAAAAGAATCCTAAATATTAACGAGAAAATTATATACATAAGGGGAAAGTTTGTCAAGTTATTAAAGGCGAGATATGATTTTTTGGAGTTCGCTTTACATTGGGTAGTAATTATGGTAAAATGGAATGGATTATGGAAGAAAAGAAAGAAGATTTTTATACATTTATCAGCGGTGCAACAGGCGGGATAGGTCGAGCGTTTGCGTTTGCCTGTGCAAAAGAAGGAAACGTGTTCCTTACGGGCAGAAGCCTGGAAAAATTAGCAAAACTCAAAGACGAAATTTTGAAAAAGTATCCTGCAAGTAAAGTTGAAATTTATCCTTGCTTTCTGACGGAAGAAAGTTCAAGAGCTGAATTGTTTGAGTATATAGTAGTTAAAGGTTTAAAATTCAGTCGTCTTTGTAATGTTGCAGGTGCGGATATTCAGAAATCGTTTGAAAAGTATACGCAGGAAAAAATTATTTTTCAATGCCGTGTGAATTTGGAAGCAACGCTTTGCCTTACGAGATTTATTTTATCTAACAGAGCACCTGAACTTGAAATCGTTACGATCGGGAGTATATCGGGTGTATATCCGATGCCGTATTTTGCGATTTACAGCGCAACTAAAAATGCTCTTTCTTGGTTTTTTTCGGCATTGCGGCTTGAACTTCGCGGTCAAGGCGTAAAAATCACTACGGTGCAGCCGGGAGGGGTTTATACGCGTCCTGATATTATAAAGGATATTGCGGGTCAAGGTTTGTGGGGAAAGATGTCAGCAAAAACGCCTGAATATATTGCGCGAAAAAGTTTAAAAGCTGTAAAAAAGAATAAAAGAATTTACTTCCCGGGCTTTTGGAATAAATTTATTGCTTATGTGCCCAGGGTTTTACCTTTAAGTATAAGAATGAAGTTTATCGCTGCGAGATGGAGAAAATTGGAAAAGGATGCATTTCCGATTTGTACGGAAAAACAATTATCAGAAGTTTTGGTTGGCAATACGGAAAATCACGGGCAGGATTTGAGATAAAACGGGGGAAAGATGAAAAAATTTATAGCGGCGTTTGACCAGGGTACGACAAGTTCGAGGACAATAATTTTTGACTGTCGAGGAAGGATCGTTTCAAAAGGCCAGACTGAATTTTCACAGCTTTATCCGAAGGAAGGCTGGGTCGAGCATGATCCGGAGGATTTGTTTTCTTCTCAGTTGACAAGCTGGAAAATTGCACTGAAAAAAGGAAATATCAAAATCGAAGATATTCAGGCAATCGGTATAGCAAACCAGCGCGAAACTACATTGGTCTGGGACAGGTATACCGGTAAGCCGATATATAATGCTATTGTTTGGCAGTGCAGGCGTACTGCGGAATATTGTGAAAAAATAAAAGCTAAATATGGTACTTTAATTTATGATCATACAGGTTTGCAGCCGGATGCGTATTTTTCTGCATCGAAAATCAGATGGTTATTAGATAATGTACCTTATGCGGCAGAACGTGCCGAAAAGGGTGAACTTTTATTCGGAACAGTAGATACATACCTGATATGGCGGTTTACGGGCGGAAAAGTTCATGCAACAGATTATACCAATGCTTCAAGAACGATGTTGTTTAATATTCATACGTTGACATGGGATAAGGATTTGCTAAAATTATTTGGTATTCCCGCTTGTATGATGCCGCATGTTTTGCCGTCGGGGTCAGATTACGGAATAACCTCGAAAAAAGTGTTGGGGGCGGAGATTCCGATCTGTGCGGCGGTAGGTGATCAGCAGGGCGCGCTTTTCGGTCATCTGTGTGTTAAGGCGGGAGATATTAAAAACACGTACGGGACGGGTTGTTTTTTGTTGATGAACACCGGGGATCGTGCGGTACAATCGAAAAACGGTCTTTTGACTACTTTGACTGCATCACTGAGGAAACCTTCTTATGCTTTGGAGGGTAGCGTGTTTATCGGCGGTGCGGTTGTGCAATGGTTGCGGGACGAATTGGGGTTGATAAAATCTTCTTCAGAAACGGAGGCTTTGGCAAAATCGGTTCCCGATACGGGAGGGGTAAGTTTTGTTCCTGCTTTTGTAGGATTGGGTGCGCCCCACTGGAATTCCGAGTGTCGCGGGTTGATATATGGGATCACCAGAGGAACTAATAAAGCACATATCGTAAGGGCTGCGTTGGAATCGATCGCTTTTCAGGTTTTCGATGTTGTGCGGGCAATGGAAAGAGATGTAAGGATGAATATTTGCAGACTGAATGCGGACGGCGGGGCGAGTGCAAACAATTTTCTGATGCAATTTCAATCTGATATTTTGGGCGCTGAAGTCGCTATTCCGTCCGTTACAGAAATGACGGCGTTGGGTGCTGCGTATTTGGCGGGACTGTATTGCGGATATTTTCGTGATTTTGAAGAGTTGAGGGAGAATTGTTCCGCGACAAGAATGTTTTGTCCTGAAATCAATGATGCGCAAAGAGCTGAAAAGTTAAAAAACTGGGAAAGAGCATTGATGACTACGTTATATAAAGCATAAGGAGATTGTGGATATGACAGATAAAGAAAGGATGTTAAAAGGATTGGTGTATAATCCGGGAGATCCTCAGATACTTGCAGAACAGTTTGATTGTCTTGAATTGCTTTATGATTATAATCACACACGACCTCATGATACGGAAAAACGTCAAAACCTGCTGAAAAAGATGTTTGCTGAAATTGGGGAGGGGTGCTATTTTGAACCTCCTTTGCACAGCAATTTTGGTTGTAAGCATGTTCATGCAGGAAAAAATGTATATGGCAATTTTGGTGTTACATTTGTGGATGATACCGATATATATATCGGAGATTATGTTATGCTTGCACCTCATGTGGTCATTGCAACGGCGGCTCATCCTATTTTGCCAGTACTTCGGGAGAAAGCAATGCAATATAATCGAGCGGTTAAGATTGGTTCCAATGTCTGGATCGGTGCAAATGCCGTGGTTTTGCCCGGGGTTACGATAGGAAGGAACTCTGTAATAGGAGCAGGGAGTGTAGTAACGAAAGATATTCCTGAAAATGTTGTTGCGGCGGGAAATCCTTGCAGGGTGCTAAGGGAAATAGGCGAGCGTGACAAAGAGTGTTTTTTCAAAAACGAAAAATACGATTTTGCAGTGGATGAAAATGGAAACATTTGTTATAAAGATGAAAATAATGAGGTGACAGAATGAGCAGAGCAGACGAGATTTTTATACAGAATTGCAAGGATATTTTGGAAAACGGAGTGTGGGATACGGATAGGGAGGTTCGTCCGCGTTGGGAAGACGGGACGCCTGCTCACACAGTAAAAAAATTCTGCATTGTAAACAGATATGATCTGAGAGAGGAGTTTCCTATTCTGACGATAAGGAGAACATATTTTAAATCTGCACTGGATGAGATCTTATGGATTTGGCAGAAAAAGAGTAATAATATTCATGATTTATCTTCACATATATGGGATAGTTGGGCTGATGAAAGCGGCTCGATCGGTAAAGCTTACGGTTATCAGTTAGGGAAAAAATATCAATACAAAGAAGGAGTTTTTGATCAGGTGGATAAGGTTTTATTTGACCTTACTCATACGCCTGCCAGCAGACGGATCATTGCTCATATGTATAATGTGGAAGATCTAAAAGATATGCACCTTTATCCCTGTGCTTATTCGATGACTTTCAATGTCAGCGGAAATACTTTGAACGGAATTTTAAATCAAAGAAGTCAGGATATGCTCGCGGCGAGCAACTGGAATGTGGTGCAGTACAGTGCGCTTCTTATTATGTTTGCGAGAGCTGTCGGGTTGGAAGCGGGGGAGCTTGTTCATGTGGTTGCGGATGCGCACATTTATGACAGGCATGTTCCTATTGTAGAAAAGATTTTGAAGAACCCTCAATATCCTGCGCCAAAGCTGTTGATTGATGAAAATGTAAGAAATTTTTATGATTTTACGAAAGACAGTTTCAAACTTGAAAATTATAAATATACCGATCTTGATGTGAAAATCCCTGTTGCAATTTAATAATTGCAGTATAATAAAAGTACTACGTCAGACATAATCAATAGAAAATCGGAGGAAATATGAAGCTAATCGTAGTGGTTGACAAGAACTGGGGTATTGGTAAAAAGAATGATCTATTGTTTAGTTTACCTGCGGATATGAAGCATTTTCGTGAAAAGACGATGGGTAAAGTGGTTGTTATGGGCAGCAATACATTGCTTTCTTTTCCCGGTGGAAAGCCTTTGAAAAACAGAACAAACATTGTTCTTTGGCCAGGCGGTGAAGAACGTGAAGATTGCAAAATCGTGCAGACTTTGCAGGAGCTTTTTTTTGAGTGTGAAAAGTACAACGAAGACGATGTTTATGTCGTTGGCGGAGCTATGATGTACAGAACTCTTTTGCCTTATTGTACGGAAGCTTTGATCACCAAGGCAGAGGCAGACGGAGGCGCAGAAGTATTTTTTGAAAATCTTGATAAGTCGCCTGATTGGGAATTAGTTGAGCAAAGTGAGTCTTTGGAGACAAACGGCATTACTATATCTTTTTGTTTATACAAAAATAAAAATGTGAAAAGGCCGGAAGTTTTTTGATAAAGTGATTGCCTTTTAGTTGTGGCTTTTTGTTTTTATCTGTCTTCGCAGCTGATCGTCTATATTTTTGGGTCTTTTAAATTCGGATGGAAAGGTGTGACGGCTTATCATGCGTGCTCTTTGTTTATTGCAGGGCTGATACGGGCCTTTGCGTATGCCGCAATTTTTACAGCAATATCGTTTGCGGTAAGGAATGTGTCCACATCTATTATCATAGGTGTGGTTGCTGTTATGGTGATCAGTTTGCTGCTTCCTATTTTATATATGGTAGGAGAAGCTTACAATTCTTCAATGGCAAAAAATATTTATAATTTGTTAGTGAAAATTCTTCCTTCGGGACAAGGTTCGGGACTTTCGTCGGGGAGTAAGGATTATTGGCTTTATATATCGATTTCGGCTGTATGGGTAGCGGTGAGCGGGGTGGTCGGATGGCTTCGTTTCCGTTCGATCGAATTAAAGTAAAAAATAAAAGACGGGAAATTTTACGAAAAAAACAGGAAGTTTTACTTTTTTTTTAAAATATCATTGAAAAAATAAAAACGGTATGTTATAATTTTATAAAATTTAAAAATTATACGGAGGCGTAATATTTATGTCGAGAATGGTACTGAACGAAACAAGTTATTTCGGTGCGGGTTGCCGTAAAGAGTTGGCTGGTGAATTGTCTCGTCGTGGGATGAAGAGGGTTTTTGTTGTGACGGACAAGGATCTGGTGAAATTCGGCGTAGCAAAGAAGGTCACTGATGTTTTGGACGATGCAAAAATCTCTTATGAAATTTTTGACGATATCAAAGCAAACCCTACGATTACAAATGTAAAGAACGGTCTTGCGGCGTTTAAAAAAGCTAAGGCTGATGTTATCGTGGCGATTGGCGGTGGTTCTGTAATCGATACGGCAAAAGCGATCGGTATTATTGCTGAAAATCCGGAGTTTGCTGATGTAAAATCTTTGGAAGGTGTTGCGGATACAAAACATAAGAGTTTTCCTGTAATTGCGTTTGCAACTACTTCCGGTACGGCAGCGGAAGTTACGATCAATTATGTTATTACGGATGAAGAGGCTGGCAGAAAGCTTGTCTGCGTCGATCCTAACGATATGCCGATGATTGCGTTCAATGATGCTGAAATGCTGATGAGTATGCCCAAGGGTTTGACGGCTGCCACGGGTATGGATGCACTTACTCATGCTATTGAAGCTTATATTACCCCTGGTGCGACTCCGATTTCCGATCTTCTTACATGGAACAGTATTAAATTTATAGCAGATAATTTGGAAGCTGCGGTAAAAGACGGAAGCAATGCGGCTGCTCGCGAAGGTATGGCATACGGCTCTTATGTGGCAGGTATGGCATTCTCCAATGTCGGATTAGGTATTGTACATTCAATGGCGCACCCGCTTGGGGCGAGATATGATATCGCTCATGGTGTTGCAAATGCGTTGTTGTTGCCGTATGTTATGGAATATAACAAACCTGCGGCAAGCAAAAAGTATGGCGATATTGCCAGGGCAATGGGTGTAGATATTAAAGGTATGAGCGAGGACGAGGCGGCAAATGCTGCTATTGAAGCGGTCAGAAAATTGTCTAAAGCGATCGGTATCCCTCAGAAGTTGAATGAGATCGGTATCAAAGAAGAACAGCTTGCGCAGCTTGCGGAAGATGCTTTCATCGATCCTTGTACGGGCGGAAATCCGAGGAAAACTTCTGTTGCAGAAATTCTCGAAATTTATAAAAGAGCACTTTAATTTTACTTTTCTTAGTTAAATTAAGAATGGGTAAATGAAAATGAGAGCAGAGTTCGTGTAAACGGGCTCTGCTTTTTTAATAAATAGGTAGAATAATTTTAAAAATATTTTTATTGTACAAGCCTTTCTGATTGACTTTTAAAATTATATGCTAAATTATATCGCATGCGATAGTTCGCATGCGATATAATTTAGGAGGCGAAATTAATGATAGATTCTTCAAAATTTAAAACGACAACACTATTGGTTCAGTTGGGGAATGCAGTAACTAATTACAGGAATGTAAAAATGGAGGATATAGATCTTACATCAGTGCAAAGTGATGCAATAATTGCGCTTCTCAGAAGGCAAAGTATTACAGCAACTGAGTTGAAAGAACATCTTCGTTTATCGCAGTCAACGACGGCAGGAATCATATCAAGGCTTGAAACGAAAGGACTTATTTGTCGCGCAATAGATAAAGATGATGCAAGGAAAGCTTTGTTGAGAACTACTGAGGAAGGAAAAAAACTGGAAGAACCTTTAAAAGAAATAGCATTGGATGTACAGACATGTCTGACTGACGGAATGAGCGAAAGTGAAGTTTGCGAATTCGACAGACTTTTGCAGAAAGCATTGGATAACCTGAATCAAATACGGACAGGGAAGAATTAAAGTTTCTGAACAGACTTTTGGAGGAGGGCTTGGAATGATAAAAGAAAAAGAATTGTTTACTTCTATGTCGGTAGGGAAAGCTGTTGCAAAACTTACTATACCTACCGTTGTAAGTCAGATTATAGTTATTCTTTATAGTCTGGCTGACACATTTTTCATAGGTCAGATAGGTGATCCGAATCAGCTGACTGCGTTGGGGATTACCTTTCCCGATATATACGGTTTTAACGGCAGTTGCCAATCTTTTCGGAATTGGAGCAAATAGCGTTATATCCAGAAGCTTAGGAAAAAACGATGAATTGACGGCGAAAAAAGTATCAGTATTTCGTTTTGGGCAAGTGTAGCTGTGGCTGCAATGCTTTCCGTTGTTTTAGGAGTATTTATGCGCCCGATTTTGAGTTTTTTCGGTGCGGATGAATTTACTTTGGGATTTACAGCCGATTATCTTTTTTGGGTTTTTGTGATAGGCGGAATTCCTACTGTTGCAGCTTTAACATTGGGTCATCTTGTGCGTGCGGTGGGCAAGACCCGTGAGGCGGGAATAGGGCTTACGATCGGCGGGGTGATGAATATCATACTTGACCCTGTTTTTATTTTTGTATTTGATATGGAGGTTGCTGGAGCGGGATTAGCAACTATGATTTCCAATGTGATTTCACTTATTTATTTTTTGATTGTGTTGATTGTGATCAGAAAAACAACAGTACTTACGCTTGCACCGAAGTATTTTTCAATGGAAAAGAAAGTTGCTTGGGGTACTTTTTCGGTTGGTTTTCCGGCTGCGATTTCCGTTTTATTGGTATCAGTTTCTATTGCTGTATTGAACGGTTTATTGCTAAGACATGAAAACGGAAATATACTTTCAGCGGCTTACAGTGTTGCTTCGAAATGCGGAACGATCGCATTACATATCAGCATAGGTATTGCGCAGGGCGTAATGCCGTTGATAGGTTTTAATTTTGGTGCTAAAAATCACAAACGAGTTCATGAGGTGTGCAGGCTTTCATTTATAATATTATTGATTTTTTCAGTTGTGTTTTTATTGATTGTGCAATTGATTCCGAATACGATCGTCAGGATATTTACCCCTGATACGGATGTTATAGAAGTCGGCGGAACATTTATGCGGTGCTGGTCATGGTGTGTGATAGGTATGAGCTTGTTTAATATGTATAATTCTATCTTTCAGGCGGTCGGTAAATGGAAAACTTCATTGGTGCTAGCTGTGTTGAGGTTGGGCGTAATCTTTATAATTCTTAGCTTTGTTTTGAACGCCTTATTTGGGGTTAATGGATTGTTATGGGTTCAGGCAATAACGGATACTTTGTCTTGTCTTATCGCAATGTTTCTTTATATACGATTTAAAAAATCTATTGCGTCTGAAATCCATAAAAAAATTGAAGAGTAAAATTTAATTTTTCAGAAAGAGATAAAGTAATTTACGAAAGAAATCCTTAAAAACACGAATGTTTGAATGTTGATTTTGAATTTAGTGTTGTTTTGCTTGCAATTTTATATATAAAATATTAAAATAATGTTTGATATTATAATTTTAACGAGGTCTTTCAGATGGACAAAATAAACGGCTTGATTCAAAAGGTAACCGTGGATTACAAAGATTTTCCCGAACATGTCAATGAAGTTGTTGAAATGAAGGGGATTATTCACCGTATTCGCGAAATGACCGGTTTTGCATTCGTGATTATTCGTACGGCAAGAGATGTCGTGCAGTGCGTATATTCTCCCGACTTTTCAGATTATCGTATGGACGATAAAGTGGTTGAGGGTTGTGCGGTAAAACTGACGGGTAAAATCGTCAAAGATGAAACGCGTGAAGACCGTTATGAAATGCAGATCCACGGAATTGAGGTTCTTTCTTCTCCTGCCGAACAGATGCCGATCGTGATCAATAAAAAGCAATTGGATAATATTCCGATCGATCTGAATCTGAATATGCGTCCCGTGACGTTGCGAAATCCCAAGGAACGTGCTGTTTTCAAGATTCAGGAAGGAATAGCGAGGGGTTTCCGCGAATTTCTTACTTCTCAGAATTTTACAGAAATTCATACACCGAAAATCAATGCGCAGGGTGCAGAAGGCGGTGCGAACATATTTAAGCTTGATTATTTCGGTAAGCAGGTATTCTTAGCGCAAAGTCCTCAATTCTATAAACAAATGCTTGTGCCTGTATATGAACGTGTTTTTGAAATCGGACCTGTTTTCCGTGCGGAGCATCACGATACATCCCGTCACCTTAACGAATATATCAGTATGGATTTCGAGATGGGATTTATTGAAAGTTTCTATGATATCATGAACATGGAAACGGGTGCATTGAAATATATAGTTAAGCTTTTAAAAGAAGAGTATGCGGAAGAAGTTGCATTGTTGAATGTGAATCTTCCCGAAATCAATGATATTCCCGTGATCAAATTCATGGATGCTAAAGATATCATTATCAAAAAATATAAAAAGAAGATCACGGATTTTCGCGATTTCGAGCCTGAAGAAGAACAGATTTTAGGAAAATGGGCAAAACAGGAGTTTAATAGCGATTTCTTGTTTGTAACGCATTATCCGTCTGAGAAGAGACCTTTTTATGCTATGGATGATCCTGCTGATCCTGAGTATACTTTGAGCTTTGATCTATTGTTCAGAGGAATAGAGATCACAACGGGCGGACAGCGTATTCATGATTATAATGAACAGGTCAAAAAGATGCTTTCCCGTGGTATGAAGATAGAGGATTTTGAAGGATATCTTATGGCGCATAAATACGGCATGCCTCCGCATGGCGGCTTAGGCCTTGGGTTGGAAAGAATTACAATGCACTTGCTCGGTTTTAAGAATGTAAGGTATGCTTCCATGTTCCCGAGAGATATTAACAGGGTAACACCATAACTTTTTAAAATAATACATTGTCAACCAGTTTCTAAAAATTGGTTGACAATTTTTTTATGTTTTGATATTATTAAAACATGGAAAATAAAGAATTATTAAAAAACAAAATTTTAGAATGCCTTGAATCAAAGAGGGGCGGGTTCTGTTCCGGTGAAGAGTTAGCGGAATTGTTTTCTGTCAGCAGGAGTGCTGTCTGGAAGGCTGTAAAAAATCTGAAAGCCGAAGGTTACAATGTTAAATCTGTAACGAATCGCGGATATTGCCTGGATACGGATAATGATTTGCTGTCGGTTGCAGCTATAACAAATTTTTTGAAAAACAAAGAGTTTTCTCTGCAAGTTCTTCGTTCGGCTACATCAACAAATGACATAGTTAAAAAATTAGCTGAATCAGGAGCTGAAGAATGGACGGTTGTAATTTCCGAAGAACAGACGGCGGGCAGGGGAAGATATAACAGAGCTTTTTATTCTCCTTCGGGTGAAGGTGTTTATTTCAGTGTTTTGTTGAGGCCTGAATTTTCGGCTGCTGAAACACTGTATATAACGACATCGGCCGCGGTGGCGGTTTGTGAGGCTATAGAATCGCTTTCCAATAAAAAAGCACAGATAAAGTGGGTGAATGATGTGCTGATCGAGGGGAAGAAGACGTGCGGAATTCTCACCGAAGCGTCTTTTGATGTGGAAAACGGGAAGATTAAATATGCTGTTGTGGGAATAGGGATAAATGTGAAGCAGGAACTTTTTCCAAATGAATTAAAAGACATTGCGACTTCTGCTTTTGGGACAGAATATCGTCCAGGTATGCGTTCTGAACTTATTGCGGCGGTTTTAGACAAACTTAAATATTATTATGATAAAATACCGCAAAGGGCTTTTTTTGAGGAATATAAAAAACGGTCTGTCGTGATCGGGAAAAGAGTTAAAGTTGTATCTGGGAACTTGAACGGATATGCTCAAATTATTGATCTTGATGAAAATTGTTTTTTGAAAGCGCGTTTTGATGACGGCTCGGAAAGACTGTTATCATCAGGAGAAGTGAGTGTTAAATTTTAATTGAGGGATACTATGCCAAAGATGTATAAAGATTTGGAAAATGGAATCAATAAAGAGGAAAAAGGTGAAACAAAAAAGGCGGTAAAAACGGCGACGCGCCTTGCAGAATGCGGTTTGTTTGTGGTGCTGATGGTGGTTTCTGCATATATCAGAATACCGATACCTTATGTACCGTTGACCTTTCAGACGGTTGTATCTGTTTTGGCGGGACTTTTGCTTGGGGGCTGGTTTGGCGCGGCGGCGGTTGCTGTTTATGTCTTTATGGGGCTTTTAGGATTGCCTGTTTTTGCGAACGGCGGTGGCGGAATCGGATACGTTTTGCAGCTTTCTTTCGGATATTTGATTGGTTTTATTGCGGCTGCTTTGGTTTTAGGGCTGGTTTTAGGTAAGAACGGAACAAGTTTCAGAAAAATGGTAATTGCAGCGTTTTTCGGTGTATTGGCAAATTACATTGTGGGATTGCCTTATTTTATGATTTTATGGAGCGGATATTATCATTATTCAAATGCCTGGAATGCGTTGCTTATTTATAATTTGATTTATTTCCCCAAAGACTTGCTTTTGTGTTTTCTTGCGGCGGTTTTAGCGGTAAGGGTGAAACCTTTGATACACAGATAATTTCAGGAACAAAGACGCGTTTAATGGAATAATTTATTTAAGTAAATATAAATTTGTTAAAGTGACAAAATACCTGTATTTGTATTTGACAAAGGGAAAAACCTCTGTTATAATAATATAGGTTGTCGAGGTGTAGCGCAGTTTGGTAGCGCGCTTGGTTCGGGACCAAGAGGTCGTGGGTTCAAGTCCCGTCACCTCGACCAAAAAGCCGTGATACTGATATCGGTATCACGGCTTTTCTTTTACAAATTTATGACCGATTATGTTAAGTTTCAGCAAAGTTTTCCGATAAATCCGTAGCAGTCGGGACATGAACTTCCGGCTTTGGTTTTGCAATCTTCACATAAAAAAGTTCCGCATTCGTTACAGACATAAACAGATTCACTGTTACAGGGCTTTCCGCATTTTCCGCAATAAATTTTTTCCATTTTTAACCTCCGGAATAGATTAACCGAAGTATGAGGAAAAAAATATCTTTTTATGCAAATAAAAGAAAAATTTACCAAATAATTTTTTTATAAAATCCAGTGGTATAAGTCAAAAAACGGTGTTTCGGGCGTTTTAGGGGCATTTACGGGCGTTTAAACGTATATAGTGAAATTTAATTTTGAAAAAAAGCAAAAAATACTTTCTTTTTTTTGCTTTTTATGGTATAATTTTAACATACGGTTGTGAATCGAAATAGTGTACGTTTTAGGAGAGTTTGTGTATGGCTGAAAAGATTCAGGGCGAATACGGACAAGAGCAAATTCAGGTTCTGGAAGGCTTGGAACCGGTCAGAAAACGCCCGGGTATGTATATCGGTTCGACGGATGAGCGGGGGCTTCATCATCTTGTGCAGGAAATTGTCGATAACTCTATCGACGAGGCTCTTGCGGGATATTGCGATACTATCCGTGTCGTTATCAATAAAGACGGATCTTGTTCCGTTTCGGATAATGGAAGAGGTATACCAACAGGTATTCACGCAAAAGAAGGGGTCTCTTCTGTAGAGCTCGTGCTTACAAAATTGCACGCCGGCGGTAAGTTTGGCGGTGGCGGTTATAAGATTTCAGGGGGATTGCACGGTGTAGGCCTTTCGGTCGTGAATGCGCTTTCTGAATGGCTGGAAGTAGAAGTTTGTCAGAACGGACATCTTTATAAACAGGTTTATAATCGCGGCATACCGCAGCGCGCGCTGGCTATCGTAGGTGATAGCGATAAAACAGGTACGAAAGTGACTTTTTATCCTGATTCTGAAATTTTTGAGACGATCGTATTTAATTATGATAATCTTAAAGTCAGACTCAGGGAATTGGCGTATCTGAATAAGGGACTTACTATATCAATTGAAGATCTTCGTGAAGAGAAAGAAAAGAAGGATGAATTTTGTTATGAAGGCGGAATTTTGCATTTTGTAGAAGATCTCAACAAAAATAAAGAAGTTCTTTTTGATTCTCCCGTTTATTTTGAAGAAAGCAACGATGACAGCGGTATTGAAGTTGCAATTCAGTATAATGACGGTTACAATGAAATGATAATGAGTTATGCCAACAATATTCATACGGAAGAAGGCGGCACGCATTTGGACGGTTTTAAGGCAGCGCTTACCAAAGTCATCAATGATGTTGGTCATAAACTCAATATTTTAAAAGAAAACGATAAACTTTCGGGCGATGACGTCAGAGAGGGTATTACCGCGGTAGTTTCCGTTAAGTTGACCGAGCCGCAGTTTGAAGGTCAGACCAAAACAAAGCTCGGCAACAGTTTCATGCGTGCGTTCGTACAAAAGTCCACGGTGGAACATCTCGGGACTTATTTGGAGGAAAATCCTTCTATTGCAAAAGAGCTTGTTCTTCGTTGTATCACAGCTCAAAAGGCTAGGGATGCGGCAAGAAATGCGCGTGAACTTACTAGAAGAAAAGGGATTCTTGAAAGTACCACTTTGCCCGGAAAACTTTCCGATTGCAGTGAAAAGCGCCCCGAACTTTGTGAAATTTATATTGTAGAGGGTGATTCCGCAGGCGGTACGGCAAAACAGGGCAGAGACAGGCGTTTCCAGGCCATTCTTCCTTTGCGCGGAAAAATTCTGAACGTAGAAAAGGCAAGACTCAACAGAGTTCTTGAAAACCAGGAAATCAAGAATATGATCACGGCGTTTGGTTGTGGTATTTCGGATGATTTCGACGAAAGTAAACTCCGTTATGATCGCATTATCTGTATGACGGATGCCGATGTCGACGGGAGTCATATCAGGATTTTGCTCCTTACATTCTTTTTCCGGTTTATGCGTCCGTTGGTTGCGAACGGGCACGTGTATATTGCACAGCCTCCGCTTTATAAGGCAACGCGCGGTAAGGAAGAAAAATATATGTATTCTGACGCGGAACTGGAAGAATACAGGAATTCCAATCCGGGTAAATTTGATTTACAGCGTTATAAGGGCCTTGGAGAAATGAACAAGGATCAGCTTTGGGAAACGACAATGAACCCCGCAACTCGTACGCTTTTACGAGTGAGCATGAAAGACGCAGTGGAGGCAGACGAATTATTCTCCTTGCTGATGGGCGAAAAACCCGAGCTTCGCAGGCAGTTTATTGAAGAGAACGCGAAACTTGTCGCGGAACTTGACATCTGATGAGGTGCGCAAATGGCTAAAAAAGAAACAAGTCCCGAACTTACCGAAGAGTTTAAAAAGACCCTTGCTATGACAAATATGCTCGACGTTGAAGTAAACGACGAGCTGAAAAAATCGTTTATTGCTTATGCTATGGCGGTAAACGTAAGCCGTGCGATCCCTGATGTCCGCGACGGACTTAAACCTGTACATCGCCGTATATTATATTCCATGCACGAAATGGGATTATATAACGATAAGGCATACAGGAAATGTGCGCGTATTGTCGGTGATGTTTTAGGTAAATATCACCCGCACGGAGATACTGCGGTTTATGATGCGCTGGTACGTCTTGCACAGGATTTCACGATCAATTTCCCGCTTGTTGACGGTCACGGAAACTTCGGTTCTGTTGACGGCGATTCACCTGCTGCGATGCGTTACACCGAGGCGAGGATGTCCAAGCTTGCGGCTGAAATGCTGCGTGATCTGGACAAAGAGACGGTCGATTATTATCCGACGTTTGACGATACGGGTATGCAGCCGTGCGTATTGCCTGCGCGTTTTCCGAATCTTCTCGTAAACGGAAGCGACGGAATTGCAGTCGGTATGGCTACAAATATACCTCCTCACAATCTTGCCGAAGTTATTTCGGCAGTAATTGCGCAGATGGATAATCCCGAGATAACGGTGGATGAGTTGATGACGCATCTTCCCGCTCCCGATTTCCCGACTGGCGCTATTCTTATGGGCAGGGCGGGAATAAAACGTGCATATCGCACGGGCCGAGGAAATTATGTTCTTCGCGCAAAATGTGAAATAGAGGATTATACCTCTGGTAATACCACACGCACGCGGATAATAGTGAATGAAATTCCTTATCAGGTCAACAAAGCGCGGCTTGTAGAAAGTATTGCTGATCTTGTTAAGGATAAAAGAGTAGAAGGTATTTCCGATATTCGTGAAGAATCGGACAGAGACGGAATGCGTATCGTTATCGAGCTGAAAAAGGATGCCAATGCGCAGGTCGTTTTAAATACGCTTTATAAGCATACCCAATTACAGACATCTAACGGTATTACATTGCTGGCGCTTGTAGACGGAGAGCCGAAAGTATTGAACCTGAAAGAATGTATTCATTATTATATTCTGCATCAGGAAGACGTCATTATCCGCCGCACAAAATTTGATCTCAATAAAGCAGAGGAGCGTGCACATATCGTTTCAGGGCTCGTGCTTGCGCTTGCAAATATTGATGAAGTAATTGCGATTATCAAGCAATCTGCGGATAAGTTCGTTGCGATCGAAAAATTGACAACGGCTTTTGAGTTGTCCGAAAAGCAGGCGAATGCAATTTTGGAAATGCGTCTGCAAAGGCTTACTTCTTTGGAAGTGGAAAAACTCAGGGAAGAACTTGAAGAGCTCGGCAGAACGATCGCTGATTTAAAAGATATTCTTGCCAATGAAAGCAGGGTGCTGGATATTATACGTACCGATCTTAACGTGATCAAAGAAAAATATCCGAGCGAACGTAAGACGGAAATTTCTTACGATTACGGAGAAATCGATGTGGAAGATCTCATCGAAGAGGAAGATGTTGTCATATCCATGACACACTCGGGTTATATTAAGCGTCAGCCTGTGGCCGAATACCGTGCGCAGCATCGCGGCGGTATGGGGATTACAGCCCATAAACCCAAGGATGAAGATTTCGTGGAAAGATTATTCATTTCTTCCACGCATGATGATATTTTGTTCTTTTCCAGTTTCGGGAAAGTGTATTCGATCAAGGGCTATGAGATTCCGGAAGCACAGCGTCAGGCAAGAGGTCGGGCGATCGTAAATCTTTTACAGATCGAACAGGAAGAAAAGATCACGGCGGTAATACCTTTAGGCGATACCGAAGAAGGATTTATAGCAATGGCAACGCGAAGAGGGTTGATCAAAAAGACAGCTCTTTCCGAGTTTGCAAATATCCGTAAAGTCGGGAAAATCGCTATAAAAATCAATGAAGGCGATGAGTTGATTTCTGTCGAGTTTACAACCGGAAAAGATGAACTGATCATTGCGTCTGCGGAAGGTAAATGTATTCGCTTCAGTGAAAAAGAAGTTCGTCCGATGGGACGCGATACGCAGGGTGTAAGAGCCATGAATCTTTCGGATGACGACAAGTTGGTCGATATGCTTGTGGTCAAGGAAGGATGTGAAATTCTTACCATTACCTCAAACGGATACGGTAAGCGCTCCGATGTGGAGGATTACAGGCTGCAAGGCAGAGCGGGCAAAGGAATCAAGGCCGGAGTGTTCAATGAAAAGACGGGTCGTCTTGTCAATATGAAAAATGTCAACGTAGACGAAGACCTTATGATTATTTCCGAGAATGGTACGATCATTCGTATGCATGTATCGGATATCTCCAAAATAGGCAGAAATACGCAGGGTGTGCGCGTAATGCGTCTGAAAGAAGACACCGTTTCGACCGTTGCGGTTGCGCCGAGATCTGATGAGTCGGAAGAAGAAGTGTCCGAAGAAACTGAAATGGAAATTGTATCGGATGACGTCGTATCCGAATCAGACGACTCTCAACTTTAAACTTTAATGTTTATTTCGTAAGATTTTATATTTTAAAATAGAACAACCGCGGCTGAAATCCAGCTGCGGTTGTTCTATATAAAAATACACTTATAAAAAAATTTTTTTAAATAAAAAGTACGCCGTGTTCATTGGTTTTGTTTTCAGTAAAGAAATTATAAGCGTCATTTGCAAAAACATCTTTCTTAAACACTGGCAGAGCTTTGGAGGATATCTTCTTTTCATCACTGGCTCGCAAAATCAGAGGAAAGGTGGATTTGCTCAGAGCTGAAAGGAGTTCTTCTGTCTTATCTTGTTTAATTGCAAGAATTTTAAGATATAAATCGTATTTTAAGCATTTTTGTGTGAGATCGTCGGTAATACCCAGAACAGCAGCTGCAAGAATTCTCCGAATTCGGGACGAAGTATATCTTTTGGTTGTGATTTTGGAAATAAGAACATCATAATCATAATTGCTTTTTGCCAACGCTTTTATTCTGTTTTCAAGACCTTCCGTACAGTCGGTTATTTTTTTTAACTCTTCGGCTGAAAGTGATAATGCAGCATAAGCCGCTGTTTTTTTATATAGATCAGAAGAAGCTGTTTTTTTAAGATCTGAAAAAACAAAGCTCGGAACATTTTTTTTGACCGCTCTCAGCTGTTTTTGTCTGACGGCTTCCCTGATAGCGGAAGAAGAAGAAAATCTGCCTGAAAGTTTGGTTTCATTGTGCGCACTTCCGGTGCGCAGGATGGGAAATATTTCAGCGCTGCTGTTAAAGAAACGTAGTGCTTTGGTATATTCCAAGCCTAAAATATTGTTGGGAGATAAAAATAAATTCGTTTCTTCGGGGTTGTCTGTGTTATGGTAAGCTTCGCGTCTCGCGCGAGTCAGACTCATGCCGCTTTTAAGTTTTGCCTTGATAATGGATCGGATGTTGGGGGATTCTTTTTCGGTAAGTGCTGCGGCTTTTTGAAATAAATCTTTGTCAGGATTTTCACTTCCAAAGGCTAGGAAAGAGAAATCAGGAATGGAGGATAAAAGTTTGACGGCACCTTTTGCAAAAATTTCTGCGTTAGAAATAGCAAACGGGACGGGAAGTTCAATGACTGCATCCGCCCCCTCAAGAACAGCGTGTTTTGCTCTTGTAAACTTATCCATTACGGCCAGGTCTCCGCGTTGAGTGAAACCTCCGCTCATAACACAAATCACGGCGTCTGCCTTAGTAAGCTTTTTGGCTTCGGAAAGAAGATATGCGTGTCCGTTGTGAAATGGATTATATTCGCAAATTATGCCACAAATTTTCATTTTCAGAATTAAAACCTTTACTTTTAAAATGGAATGTTATATAATGGTAAACAGCTGGGTGTCAAAATCCGAAAAATGACAACCGCTGCATTTATTATAAACGATTTACGTTAAAAAATAAAGTGTTTGAGGTGATTTTGAAATGGCAACTTTTATGGATAAAATTAAAGAGAAAGCGGCATCTCTCAACAAAAGGATCGTTCTTTGTGAAGGGGAGGACAGTAGGGTGGTCAAAGCCGCTTCCGATGCGGTAAAGCAAAAAATCGCAAAGATCACGCTTCTTGGCGATCCCGATCAGATCAGAAAGGAAAATCCCGATGTAGATCTTTCGGGGGTAGATATTGTAAATCCTGCTACCAGTGAAAAGAGAGCAGAATACGCAGCTTTGTTATATGAATTAAGAAAATCAAAGGGTATGACAGAAGAGCAGGCTGAAAAACTGTCTTATGATAATACTTATTTTGGTGTTCTGATGCTGAAAGCAGGCGATGTGGACGGTCTTGTGTCAGGTGCTTGCCATTCTACGGCAAACACGCTTCGTCCCGGTTTGCAGATCGTTAAAGCTGCGCCCGGTGTGCCGCTTGTATCCAGCTATTTTCTGATGATCGCGCCGGAAGGCGGAAATCAGTTCTGTGAAGACGGGGCTTACATTTATTCCGATTGTGGGCTGAATGAAAATCCCACTAGCGAACAGCTTTCAGATATTGCGATTATTTCTGCGAAAACAGCGGAAAAAATTGCAGGTTTGGAGCCGAGAGTCGCAATGCTTTCCTTCTCCACAAAAGGCAGTGCAAAACACGCAGACATCGATAAAGTAACCGCCGCACTGGCGCTTGCAAAAGAAAAGGCTCCCGATCTTAATATAGACGGTGAGTTGCAGTTGGATGCAGCGATTGTACCGTCGGTGGCAAAGTCCAAAGCTCCCGGTTCAAAGGTTGCGGGACATGCTAATGTATTGATTTTCCCTGATCTTGATGCAGGAAATATCGGTTATAAGCTGACGGAAAGACTGGGCGGTTTTCAGGCGGTCGGGCCTCTTTGCCAGGGCTTTGCAAAACCTATAAACGATTTGTCCAGAGGATGTAAGGCAGAAGATGTTGTGGCTGCTGTAGCGATCACGGCCTTGCAGACTCAACTTTAATTTGTATTAAAAAAGGGAGGACAGGAAATACCATGAAAGTTTTAGTTGTAAACGCAGGCAGCTCTTCTTTAAAATATCAGCTGATCGATATGGACACGGAAAGTGTAATTGCAAAAGGCGGATGCGAACGCATCGGGATCAGAGGTTCGGTTCTTAAACATAAAACGGGCGGCAAAGAAAAGGTGATCGAGCAGGATATGCCTAACCATAAAGTTGCCCTCAAACTTGTTTTGGATGCGTTGGTAAATCCTGAATACGGTGCTATTTCATCGATGTCGGAAATCGATGCGGTTGGACACAGGGTTGTGCACAGCGGAGAAGATTTTAATTGTTCCGTTTTGGTCAATGAAGATGTAATGAAAAAATGCAGGGCCAATATAGAGCTTGCTCCTTTGCATATGCCTGCAAATATTCTTGGTATTGAGGCTTGTCAGGAAGTGATGCCCAATACCCCTATGGCGTTGGTGTTTGATACTGCTTTCCATTCTACGATGCCGCAGTATGCTTATATGTACGCGATAAATTATGAGGATTATAAGAATTATAAGATCAGAAGATATGGTTTCCACGGAACGAGCCATAAATATGTGTCGCAAGAAGCGATCAAATATTTGGGAAAGCCTGCGGAAGAAACAAAAATCGTGACTTGTCATCTTGGCGGCGGATCTTCCATCAGTGCTGTAAAAGGCGGAAAGTGTGTAGATACAAGTATGGGATTTACGCCTCTTGCGGGGGTTCCTATGGGTACGCGTTCAGGTGACCTTGATCCTGCTGTTCTTGAATATCTTGCTGCTAAAAAACATTATTCCATGCTTGATTGCGTCAATTATTTAAACAAGGAATGCGGCGTTTCAGGTGTAAGCGGAGTTTCGAGTGATTTCAGAGATCTTACGAAAGCCGCAGACGAAGGAAATGAGCGCGCTAAACTTGCTATCGATCTTTTTGCGTACGATTGCAAAAAATATATCGGAGCATATATTGCCGCGATGGACGGTATAGACTGTCTTGTGTTTACTGCAGGGATAGGAGAAAATACATGGCAGGTAAGAAAGTTGATCTGTGAAGGGCTGGATTTCTTTGGTATCAAAATTGATGATGCAAAGAATCAGCAGAAAAATGACGGAAATATCCATGAACTGACCGCGGAAGGAGCAAAAGTAAGGGTTCTTGTTATTCCTACCAATGAAGAATTGGTGATTGCTCGCGAAACGAAGGAACTTGTCGAAAACAATGGAAGAAAATAAAGATATTTATTTAGCTGAAATTTATCAAAAGCGAATAAAGATTTTGTCCTGGGTATTTTTTGCTGTGATCTTATTGCTTTCTTCACCGCTTTATTATTTAATGATCATTGAGTCTGGTTTTTTTGGAGTGTATTTATTTGCTGCGATTTTCATTGCCTTTGCCGATATAATGTTTGTTTTAGTGAACGGATTATTATATGCAAAGAATTATAAAATGCGGTTTTGCGGAGAAACTACAAGAATCAGTAAAGGAATATACGGATTTAAAAATCTGATTTTTCGTAAGAGTTCGGTTCTTAAAGTTTCGGTAAAAACAAGAACTTATAAGAAAGTTAGGTATTATAACGTGAAATTTTTCACGGAAGCGGGTAATGCGACCGCAAGATATCTTTCAAAGCAAGAGGCAAAAGATTTTCTTATGGGTTACGGGGTACAATATGACGAAAGAATTTTTTCAGACCAGGCGTAAAGGGATAATCTATACGATTTTTGTCTTTATTGCAACGGCATTTTTATTGCTTTGGTTGGATGTTATGCTTGTCGGCAGAATTAGTGCAATGACCGCAACTGAGATACTGTCTGTTTTTGCTATCGCACTTGGTGTTTCGTTTTTTTATTTGATAAGATATATTTTTTTCGTAAAGAAAGCAAAAATTTGTGTAGACGATGAAAAGATTCTTTTTCAAAATAATAATAAAGAAATGATTTTTTCTCTTGCGGAAATTGTGAGTATCAGATCGTATACAGGGCTTTTGTCTAAGATTTTTAAAACAAAAAAAGTAGAACTTGAAACAAAAAGCCATATTTTAAGTATTTTATTGTGCGAAGAAGATGCTGAAATTTTTTGTTCTCTGATTCCGGAGATTAATAGGTCGGTTTTGAGCGGAGATGAGTTGTTTTCCGGGAAAGAAAAGTATATTTCTTTATTGTCATCATTTGTAAAATGGACTTTGCTGTTGGGTATTGTGATTGTATCAACTTTACCAATGGTTGTGGCAGCCTTGCAGTCTTGGAGATCGGCTGGTTTTTATACGTTGGGGTTGCTGGTTGTTTATCTCGTATTGTTGTTAACCGATTTTGGCAGACATATATATGCCTATGTTCATTACATGCATTATAAAATGAATATCAGTGAAAAAGGTATTATCGTACGTTTTGGTAAATTTGCAAAAGTTGAAAACAGAATTTACCGTGAAGGAGTTTTATCTTTTTGCTTGAAGCAGGGAATCATTGAAAGGCTGATGGGGTTGTATAAGGTCAGCATAGAAACCAAACAGAAATCAAAAGGTTTATCTGATCATGATTATTTTCCTTTTTTAATGAAGAAAGAAGATGCCTATCAGTTGGTAAAATTTCTCGAGCCGCAAAGTTTAGTGGAAGAAAAAGATCGAAAAATGCCTATAAAAAATTTTGTGCCTTACATTGAATTCATGTTTTTCCCTGTCATTGCAGTAGTTGTTTTATCTGTCTTTCTTACTCCGTGGTCTTTGATGCTTTTGTTGCCGTTTATTTTATTTATAATTGGCGCAAGATCAAATCAGAATTATAAGCTATATGGAGACTATGCTTATTTTTCATTTGGTATTCTGGTAAAGACTGCTTTGATAGTCAAGTATACAGATATCAGTGCGTCGATCTCATCCTCTAATTTTTTGTCAAAAAAGCTATCTTTGGCTAAGGTTGGATTATGTGTGGGACAGTATACGCGTTTTTTCAGTGTAGGGTATATAAACAATAATGATTTTTACGAATTAAGTGAAAAACTTGAAAAAAAGGTTGACAAAGATATTTAAATATTATATAATTTGTAAGTCAATCATACCATGAAAGCAAATACGAAAAGAGGTGTATAAATTATGGCGGTACCTAAGTCTAAACAATCCAAGCAGAGAACAAATACGAGATATGCTAATTTCAAGGCTACGGCTCCTACTTTGGTAGAGTGCCCTCATTGTCATGAATACAAAGAACCTCATAAGGTCTGCAAAAAATGCGGCTATTATGACGGGAAAGAAATTGTAAATGTTGAGGATAAAAAGTAATTTAAAAGCGGCAGGTGATCTGCCGCTTTTTTATTTTCTGAAAAATTATTTTAGGTAAAAATTATGTAATATTTTTTATATTGGATTATATAAAACGATTACGGCAAACATAGAGTTACAATCCTATTTAGGTTGGGTAAGTGATAATAAAGCTGATACTCTGAGGTACAACTTGATATAGTTTTATGCTTTACAAAAAGCTTATTGGGGAGAATTGCTGAAATTTTTTTTGTAAGAAAGAGGAGTCATTTTTATTTTGTTTTTGAAAAGGGTTGAAAAGTGATTTTCATCATTAAAGCCAAGACAGGAAGCAATGGCTTTTATAGGTAGATCTGTATACCTTAACAAATTTTTTGCGGCTTGCAACTTTTGATTGATAAGATATTGATATGGCGCTTCATTATAGTGCTTTTTAAATTCACGGCTTAGGTGTTGTCTGGAAATAAAAAGTTTTTTTGCAATATCAGTGATATTTGAGGAAGAATAAACGGCGGCATCCAGTTCATTTCTGATTTGTTCAGCAAATGAATTTTTTTTCTGTTTACTGTTTTCCAATAGAAAAAATTGCAAGAAAATATTAAAAACAATGCGTGATGCTTCATAACATATGTCTTCATTGTTTTCAGAAAATTCGGAGATTGAGTAAAGCTTTTCAAATTCTTGTTTGCATTCAGGAAGGTGTGCAATATAAACGGAATCTATTTTTAATTTCTCAGCGAGGATATCAAATACTTCCCCCGTAAAGTTTATCCAGATTTTTTTGAAAGGATCGGATTTATCTACAAAATACTGATGAGCAGTATTATTTTTTAAAAAATATACATCGCCGCTTGTAACAGTATAAGTTTTTTGATCGGCACAAATATATCCTTTGCCGCTTACCACGTATTCAAGTACATGCATATCTCCCCGAGGGCGAAAAATAGAATAATCCGCGGTAGGGTTAGTTATTCCGATTGCCTGAACAAAAATCGGAACGATTTCAGATTTTGATTTAAAAAAGGAAAGCTGTTCATCAAAAATACTCTTTAAACGTTGAGCGGGTGTTTGATTGATTGAATGAGACGGTGTGTGAGGTTGATTATTCATAGCAATAATTATATCTTTAATGATTATTCTTGTCAATACAGTATTAAAATTTTTTTAAGCAGAACTTTATATGGATTAAAGAAATATAACAGAGTAAACGATCTGAAAAACAAATAAAAACCTAAAAAAATGGCAGGAAAAATCATGATATTATATTGATTTTTTGACAAAAATAAGTTATAATATTAAGTGGTAAAAATTGGTCGTCATGGCTTTTGGAGGTAATATGGATAAGATCAAATTGCTTCAATCGAGGCGGAACAAGGTCTTAGAGGCCGGTGCGGAAATCAGAAAAACTATTTCGGCGCTGACTGATGAAGACAGTTTTGTGGAAATTTCCGGATTCAGTTTTTCAAAAAATGAATTTTACGGAGAAGAAGCCGCGGGCGAAGGTGTTGTAACAGGTTTTGCAACAGTAAACGGATATCCCGTCTATGTAGCGGCTCAGAATTTTCAGGTTTTAAGCGGAGGAGTAAGCGCTGCGAACTGTGCGAAAATTTTGAAATGTCTAGAATTGGCAGAGAAAAATTCAACGCCTGTAATTTATGTGCTGAATACGCTAGGTGTTCAGATCGGTGAAGGCGTTACAGTTTTGGAAGGACTCGCGTCCGTTCTGTCAAAAGCGGCTCGCTTGCATGGGGTGGTGCCTCAGTTTGCGGTAATTAACGGCGAAGTTTATGGGCAAACGGCGCTTCTTGCTGCTTGCGCTGACTTTACTTTTTTCATGAAAGATGCTGTTTTGGCGTCGAACAGTCCGTTGGTTATTTCTGCTAAGAGCGGCAAAAATCTGCCTAAGGAAGAAGTCGGCGGCGCGGCTGCTTTGTCTTCGACAAATCTTGTGGGAACGGTAAAGGAAGATATCGCTTCGGTTCGCGTAGAGATTGGAAAAATTCTCGATGTTTTGCCTTTTACAAACTCGGTTGTTGTGGAGAATGGGGCGGATTTAAATGCGGCAATGCCGTCATTGAATAAAAAGTGCGCGGCGGAAGACCTTATCAAAGCCGTATTTGATAAAGATTCTTTGGTGGAAATCGGAACAGGTTCTGCTTCCGAGGTAAAATGTGTACTTGGAAGATGCGGAGGAATTTCTCTTGCCGCTGTTATTTTTGACGAGGAAGCAGGGGTTGAATTAAACGCTGTTAATGTAGCTAAAATTAATAGTTTTGTAGAGTTTGCAGGGTATTACGATCTTCCTTTTGTATGCTTTACAAATACTTTGGGTATTCGTAGCGACCTTGATACGAATAACAGCCTTGTAATGAAAAACATTGCAAAACTTATGGAGAATTTTGAGCTTTTAGAAAATGCAAAAATTTCAGTGGTCTATAAGAAAGCAGTGGGGCTCGGGTATAGTTTGTTTGCAGCAAAATCGATGGGCTTTGATTATGGTTATGCGTTTGCGGACGCTAAGATTGCTTTATTTGACAGTGTTCAAGGGGCTGAAATTGAATTTTCAGAGGAAAAGAGTGCGGATAAAGCAAAACTTGCAGAGAAATACGCTGAAGAAAATTCTGATCCTATCAATGCGGCTAAAAACGGCTATGTTGATAATATTATTGAACCTCAGTTTGTTAAGCAATATCTCATAGCTTCTTTACAGATGCTGTTGAAGTGAGGTGTGTGATATGTTAGCAAATTTATTGGCATCTCGCCCTGAAACGTCGACTGACGGATATGATATAACTTGGTTGACGTTACCGGAAGGGTTAATTTATGCCTTGATCGGGTTTATTGTAACTTTTTTGGGAATAGTAATTCTGATTTTTTGTGTATGGATTTACGGTAAAATCATCAAAGGTGTAAGAGAAAAATCTGTATCGAAGAAAAAATCGGCGAGTGTTCCCCAAACTGTTGTATCAGAGTCAGACAGCGATGTTCCTGTGGAAGTACGGCTGGCAATCATAGCTGCGATTGCTGCTTATTATGAAAACGAAAAATCGTCTTGCGAATTTAAAGTTAAAAGAATAAAAAGATTATAAATAAAGGAGAAATAAAAATGCGTAAGTTTGTAGTTACTATTGATGGAAAAAGTTACGAGGTCGGCGTAGAAGAAATCGGCGCAGATCAGACAGTTGTAAATACTGTAGCGGCTCCGGTAGCAGCGCCTGTTGCGGCGGCACCTGTCGCAGCACCTGCAAACGGTGAAAAAGTTGTTTCTCCTTTCCCTGGACTTATCAAAAAATTCCTTGTTAATGAAGGAGATACTGTAAAGAAGGATCAGCCGATTTTGATTCTTGAAGCTATGAAAATGGATAATGATATCACGTCTCCTTGTGACGGAAAGGTTTCTTTCAAAACGGCTGTTGGAAACAACGTTGATACTAACGCATTGCTTGCCGTGATCGGCTAACGGGTGGAAAAATGCAGGCAAATTTACTTATCAGTTTTCAACAGATAGGTGATATGTTCAAGAACTTGTGGGAATCGTCGGGGTTAGTTGCGAGCGATTGGCGTAACTACGTGATGATAGCGGTTTCCTTTGTTCTGATGTATCTTGCTATCGTAAAGAAGTTTGAACCGCTTCTTTTGTTGCCGATAGCATTCGGAATGTTTATTATTAATATTCCCGGTGCAAAAGACGTGGTTTGGGGAACGACAGATGCGGAAGGCCATTTTGTAGGCGATAGAGGCCTGCTCGGCTATCTGTATTTTGGTGTGGAAAAAGTTATTTATCCGCCGTTGATCTTTTTGGGTATCGGTGCGATGACGGATTTTGGTCCGTTGATCGCAAATCCTAAAAGTATGCTTATCGGTGCGGCTGCTCAGCTAGGTGTATTTATTACATTTGCGGGCGCAATACTGCTTGGGTTTGACGCAGCGGCTGCGGCGTCTATCGGTATTATCGGCGGCGCAGACGGTCCTACGGCTATCTATTTGACACAAGCACTTTCTAAATTCACAAACGAAGACCTATTGTCTACAATCGCAATCGCTGCATATTCTTATATGGCTTTGATTCCGATCATTCAAAAACCGCTTATGAAATTATGTACAACTAAGAAAGAGCGGGCGATCAAGATGAAGCAGTTGCGTGAAGTCAGCAAAATAGAAAAAATTATTTTCCCGTTGCTTGTTACTTTGATTGTTGGCTTGCTCCTTCCCGATGCAATTCCTTTGCTCGGAATGCTGATGCTTGGTAACTTAATGAAGGAAAGCGGCGTTGTTGATAGGCTTTCTTCTCAGGCTCAGAATGGTCTGATGAATACGATTACGATTTTCCTCGGCCTTTCAGTCGGTTGTAAGGCATTGGGAACTAACTTCCTGCAATTACAGACTTTGTACATTATCATGCTTGGTTTGGTAGCGTTCTGCTTCGGAACGATTGGCGGACTGTTAATGGCAAAGCTTATGAATAAGCTTTCCGGCGGTAAAATCAATCCTTTGATCGGTTCTGCGGGCGTTTCGGCAGTTCCTATGGCGGCTCGAATATCCGAAGATGTCGGAAGGGAATCAGACCCGAGCAACCATTTGCTGATGCACGCAATGGGACCGAATGTGGCAGGCGTTATCGGGTCTGCGGTAGCGGCAGGCTTCCTCTTAGCTTGCTTCGGCGGTTAAGAAGGAAAGCTTATTGTGCAGATAATTTCAGTTAATGAATGAGGTGATTAAAATGGCGGATAAACAAAATAAAAAAGTACTGATAACAGACACGATCCTGCGTGATGCGCATCAGTCGCAAGCTGCTACCAGAATGAAAATAGAAGAAATGATTCCGGTTTTGGAGCAGTTGGATGAAGTCGGATATTATTCTTTGGAAGCATGGGGCGGAGCTACCTTTGATTCTTGCTTGCGCTTTTTAAATGAAGATCCTTGGGAAAGGCTTCGTACTTTGAGAAAATATCTGAAAAAGACACCGATTCAGATGTTGCTCAGAGGACAGAATTTGCTCGGTTACAGACATTACTCTGATGATGTTGTAGAAAAATTTGTTGCAAAATCGATAGAAAACGGCGTGAAGGTCGTTCGTGTGTTTGACGCATTGAATGATCCGAGAAACCTGGAAACTTCGATGAAAGCGATCAAGAAATACGGTGGCATCTGTGAAGCTGCTATAAGCTATACAACGAGTCCTGTGCATACCACAGAATATTTTGTAAAACTTGCAAAACAGCTTGAAGGAATGGGAGCTGATAATATTTGTATAAAGGATATGGCGAATCTTTTGTTGCCGTATACAGCGTACGATTTGGTTTCCAAACTTAAAAAGGAACTTAAACCTTCAACTAAACTTCATCTGCATACGCATAATACGGCTGGTACCGGTGATATGGTAAACCTCAAAGCAATAGAGGCGGGCTGTGACATCGTTGATACGGCATTGTCTCCTCTTGGAAACGGCACCAGTCAGCCTGCAACAGAGCCGTTGGTTGCGACTTTAAAAGGTACGCCTTATGATACAGGTATTGAAATAGAAAAATTGCTTCCGATCGTCAATCATTTTAAAAAGGTCGCAGATCGTTTGAAAGCAGACGGGTTTTTATCTCCGAAGGTATTATCTATTGATATCAATGCTTTGCTTTATCAGGTACCGGGCGGAATGCTTTCGAATTTGATTTCTCAGCTTAAACAGCAGAATAAATCCGAAAAACTTGGTGAAGTGCTTGCGGAAGTTCCGAATGTAAGAAAAGATTGCGGTTATCCTCCTTTGGTAACGCCGTCTAGCCAGATTGTCGGAACACAGGCAGTGCTGAATGTTTTGAGCGGTGAACGTTATAAGATGGTCACAAAAGAATTCAAAGGTTTGCTTCGCGGAGAATACGGTAAATTGCCTTCCGAGCCGGATGCTGCAGTTATAAAGAAATGTATCGGTAATGAGAAGAGGATCGATTATCGTCCTGCGGATGATTTGAAGCCTGAGTATGATCAGTTCAAAAACGAGATCGCTGAATATATTGAGCAAGAAGAGGATGTTCTTTCTTATGCGGTATTCGGCCAGGTTGCATTGAATTACTTTAAATGGAGAAAGGCCAATAAGAGCGGTGTAGATAAAAATCTTGCCGATGCAGCGGATAAAGTATATCCTGTATAATTCTGAACGAATCTTTGTTTAGCTTGCAGCGAAAGCGTTTAAACGCTTTCGCTGTTTAATATTCAGATATTATGGGCAAAAGTTATTATGGAAGGACGTCTGACATGGAGGAGTGTATGAAAAAAGTAGTGGTTATCGGCGCGGGTGCTTCCGGGCTGATGGCAGCTTATGCCGCAGCAAAAAACGGTCATGACGTTACCGTAATAGAAAAGAATGAAAAAGCTGGTAAAAAAATTTATATTACAGGTAAAGGTCGTTGTAATATAACTAATGATATATTGCCCGATGAATTCTTTGCTAATGTAGTCAATAATGCCAAATTTCTTTATGGTTGTATCCATACTTTCTCTCCGCAAAAGTTGATGGAGTTTCTGGAAAAAGGCGGATTATCGCTAAAAACAGAACGGGGAGGTAGGGTTTTTCCTCTTTCTGATAAAGCGAGTGATGTTACTGCGTGTTTAATGGATTATTGTAAAAACGCAGGCGTGAAGTTTTGTTTTAACGAAAATGTTGAGAAAATCGAGGTTAATCAAGGTACTCTGTCAGGTATAATAACACAAAACAGGAAAATTTTGACGGATTGTGTGGTTGTTGCTACTGGAGGTAAGTCTTATCCTGGGACCGGAAGCACGGGAGACGGTTATCGATTTGCTGAATTATTAGGGTTAAAAGTGATACCTCCTAGACCTGCACTTTGTGGTATTAATTGTGACATGAGTCATATTTCTTCCTTGCAGGGCTTGGCATTGAAAAATGTTAGGATTTCGGCTGTAAAAGATAACAAAGAAATAGCATCATTTTTTGGAGAAATGCTCTTTACTCATTTTGGCATTTCGGGACCGACAGTATTGTCTTTATCCAGCATTCTTAATAAGTTTGATCTTAGGCAGATCAGACTTTATATCGATTTGAAACCTGCATTAGATAAGGAAACATTGGATAAAAGGATTTTAAGAGATTTTCAGAAATTTCATGAAAAAGAGATTCAAAATGCGCTCGTGGAGTTGTTGCCTAAAAGTTTGATTCTTCCGGTTTTGAACTCTGCCGGGATTCCTGCAAATATTCGTGTCTCTTCTTTTTCACGTGCAAACAGGGAAAAACTTGTTAATGTTTTGAAAGCATTTAAAATTATTCCCGTATCTTTACGCGATTTTTCGGAATGTATTGTGACGGCAGGCGGGGTTGATGTGAAAGAGATAAACCCTAAGACGATGGAGTGTAAAAAAATCAGTGGGTTATATTTTACAGGTGAAGTGCTTGATGTAGATGCTTTTACCGGTGGGTATAATTTGCAGATTGCTTTTTCGACAGGTTATGTTGCAGGTTCGTCTATTTAATATATATGGTTGCTTTTCAATTTAAAAAATTGAATGCTTGTTTAAAGGTAAAAAACAATTAAGTTAAAGTAGTGCATAAGAAGGAGTCAGGTATGAAAGCGATCAGAGGTGCTATAACAATCGATCAGGATAATGCAGAGAATGTTAAAGACGCTGTTTTTGAACTTATGAATGAAATAGTGCAAAAAAATAATTTAAATAAAGAAAATATTGTCAGCATTATTTTTTCCACGACTTCAGATATTCATTCTTTTTATCCTGCAAAGGCAGCACGGGAAGCAGGTTTTTCAGAATGTGCTTTGTTTTCGGCTGTTGAACCTGAAATTACAGGTTCCTTGCCTTTGTGTATACGAGCAATGCTACTTTGCGAAAATACTGAAAAAGTTTCGCATGTATATCTTCGTAGAGCTGCAAATCTGAGAAAAGACCTCGCAAAATTTAATATAGCGCTTGACGGACCTTCAGGAAGTGGGAAAAGTACTGTTGCAAAACTTTTGGCAAAAGAATTTGATATATTATATTTGGATACAGGGGCAATGTATCGGGCTTGCGCTCTGAAAGTGCTTGAATCGGGTGTCCCCAATGAAGAAAAATTTGTCAAGCCGATTATGGATGCACTTGATCTTAAAGTTTTATACGTCAACGGTTCACAGCATACGGTTTTAGACGGGAAGGACGTATCGGAAGCAATTCGTAGACCGGAGGTTTCAATGGCGGCTTCCGCTGTTTCTGCTTTAAAATGCGTAAGAGAAAAAATGGTTGAAATGCAAAGAAAAATTGCAAGCGAGCAATCCTGCGTATTGGATGGCAGAGATATCGGAACGTATGTTTTACCTGATGCGCAGTTTAAATTTTATATAACGGCAGATTCTATGGTGCGAGCAAAACGCAGATTTAAAGAATTACAGGAAAAGGGATATTCTGTTGATCTTAAAAAACTGCATGAGGAAATTCAGCAAAGGGATTATAATGATTCCACGCGAGAGTTTTCGCCTTTACGCAAAGCTGATGATGCAGTGGAAATAGATACATCATCGTATACAATAGAGGAAGTGGTCACACTGATTCGTAAAAAAATACAGGAAATGGTTTAAATATGTATAAATTTCTGAAAGCAGTCATGAATTTTGTTTACAGCATTATACACCCTTATAAATTGATCGGTAAAGAAAAGGTAAAAGACGGGGCTTGTGTTTTAATAGGCAACCATTATCGCTTATGGGATATAGTGCATATGGCGTGTACAACAAAAGAGAAGGTTCATTTTATTACTAAGAAAGAATTATATAAGAATAAATTTTTGGCATATCTTTGTAATAAGGTGGAGGCGATACCTGTTTCAAGAGACGGTAATGACGCAAAGGCGATCATGACTGCGCTTAGGTATCTGAAAAAAGGTGAAAAAATATCCATGTTTCCGGAGGGAACAAGGAACAGAACGGACGCAGAATTATTGCCTTTGAAAGGCGGTGCTGCTATTTTTGCTATTAAGGCGAAGGTACCTGTGTATCCGGTCATGTCGATCGGAAAAACGAGATATTTCAGGAAGACACCTATTGTAATAGGCGATCCTATCGATCTTTCAGAGTTTTATGATATAAAAATGAGTCAGGAAGATTATGAAAAGGCTGAAAATATCATTCGAGAAAAGATGTTGGCTGTCGTTCGTGAGTATAAGCTGAATACAGAAGCTAAAAAAAGGAATAAAAAAGGGAAATAAGTAATGCAGATACTTGTCGGAAAACACAGCGGCTTTTGCCGTGGAGTCAGCAAAGCTGTGGATACGGCTATGTCTGTTGATTCTGAAAACACATATATACTCGGAGAGTTGATTCATAATTCATCGGTAACTCAAAAAGTGGCGGAACGCGGGATTATAACAGTCAATTCAGTATCGGAAGTTCCGCAAGGTGCGACATTGATTTTGCGTTCTCACGGTGTTGCCCCTGTAGTCTATGATGAATGTGCAAAAAAAAATATCAAAGTTATTGACTGTACATGTGAATTTGTGAAAAGAACGCAAAGAATAATCGCTTCTTTAGTTGGTTCAGGTAAAACGATTGTTATTACAGGTAAAAAAACGCATCCTGAGGTAGTGGGATTGCTCGGTTGGTGCTGTGGTGATGCGATAGTCATTGAAAGCTTTGAAGATTTTGATTTTTCGGTTTTTGAAGGGAAAAGTGTAGCTGTTGTCAGTCAGACGACCTTCTCCGAAGAAAAATTTGAAAAAATTATTGAAAATATTGAAAAAGTATGCAAAAAAACAGTTGAGATTTTTAAAACAATTTGTTATACTACTAAGGAGCGTCAGAGAGAAGCACTGGAACTTTCTTCCAAATGCGATGCAATGATCGTACTAGGTGGGTTGCATAGCAGTAATACCAATAAATTGTATGAAATTTGTGCCGCAAATTGTAAGAATGTGATACGCTTGTCCGATGCAAATGGGTTTCAACCCGAAAAAATAAAAAGTTATAAAATTGTAGGCTTAGTAAGCGGAGCATCTACGCCGTTTACGCAAACTCAGGAGGTTCTTTTTAAGATGGATAACAACACAGAAGTGAAAGCAACGAACGAGAATGAAATGGAGAAAGTCGTTGCCCAAATGGATGAACAGTCAAAATTGAAGAAGGGGCAGATTGTAAAGGCGACTATTTCAAAAGCGTCTGAAGATGGCGTTGCTGTTCTGTTACCGCTTTTCAAAAAAGAAATTCTTCTTGAAAAGGATGAGATCGACTGTGACGAGTATAAACCCGAAAACTTTATGGTTGGGGATGAGATCGAAGTTATGGTCGTAAGTTCCTCCAATCCCGTAAAACTTTCTCAGAAGATCATTTCCAAGATCAAGGAAGAAGAAAGCAAAATCGCTTCTATCGAAGGCGGGGAAGAGTTTGATGTTGTCTGCACTGGTTTTAATAAAGGCGGACTTACTGCGGCAATGGGAACATATTCCGTGTTCGTACCTGCCGGTTCTATCAGAATGGGATACGTTAAGGAAGAAGAGCTTCCCAAATATGTTGGTAAGAAACTTCGTTTGAAAGCGTTGGAAATCAAGAAGTCTGATCGTAAGAAAGAAATTATTGCTTCTCAGAGCATTATTCTTAAAGAAGAAAGAAATGCAAGAGAGCAGGCTAAACGTGAAAAAGAAGAGGCGTTCTTCTCTTCCGTTAATGTCGGTGATGTGGTTGAAGGTAAAGTTGAACGTGTTACCGGATTCGGTGCATTTGTTTCTGTAAACGGTTTTGATTGCCTTGCTCATATTTCCGATTTGTCTTGGTCGGGTGTAAAGAATGTTACCGATGTTTTGGAAATCGGTAAAGTATATCAATTTAAGGTTTTGAAGATCGATCAGGAAGCTAAAAAAGTTTCTATCGGTTACAAACAGTTGCAGCCCCAGCCTTGGGATCTCGTAGCAGAGAAATATGCTGAAGGCGATGTGGTTCACGGTAAAGTAGTAAGGATCGTTCCTTTCGGTGCATTTGTTGAAATTGAGAACGGTATCGATGGTTTGGTACACGTTTCCCAGATCTCTCACGAATGGCTTGAAAATCCTACATCGGTGCTTACGATCGGCGAAGAAGTAGATGCGAAGATCTTGGTGCTTGATCCTGCAAACAAGAAGATGACTCTGTCTATCAAAGCTTTGTTGCCCGAACCCGAAGTTATTAAAGTGCGGAGCAAGAAAGAGAGCAACGAAGAACGTAGCGAAAAGCCCAGAAGCAGACGTCCTCGTCAGGCAAGAGAAAACAGTGAAGACGATGAAGTCAGAGAATGGACGGAAGGCGGTCTCGGTGGAGCGTCTATAGCTGAAATGTTGCAGCTTAAAAACGATAAATAATTAATACAGATGCCCCGCAATGCGGGGCATCTGTGTTTAAAGAGGTGTTAATATGTCTAAACAAGGTAACATACGTATTTCAAGCGAAAATATGATGCCGATCATCAAAAAATGGCTGTATTCCGATAAGGATATCTTTTTGCGTGAAATTGTTGCAAACGGAATCGATGCGATCACGAAGTTTAAAAAACTTGTAGAAATGGGTGAGGCTGAATCCGATAATTCAGAGTATTGTATTAAAATTTCATTGGATAAAGATGCTAAGACTCTTTCGGTGGAAGATAACGGCATCGGCATGACGGCAGATGAGGTTGAGAAATACATTACTCAAATCGCTTTTTCAGGTGCTGCGGATTTTCTTTCCAATTATGAAAAAGCAAACGGGGACGGGATTATAGGGCATTTTGGTCTTGGATTTTATTCTGCTTATATGGTTTCTGAAAATATTGAAATTTTCACAAAATCATATCAAAAAGATGCGGAAGGAGTTCGTTGGGAATCTGACGGCGAAAGCGTTTATACATTAGAAGAGTATAAAAAAGAGGATCGCGGCACAAAAATCGTCATGCACATTTCCGAAGATGAAAAAGAGTTTTTGGATGAAGGCAGGATCCGCAGTCTGATCGATAAATATTGTTCATTTATGCCGTACAATATTTATTTTAACTTCACGGGGAAAGACGATAAGCCGCTCAACGACACTTATCCTTTATATCTTAAAGATCCCAAGGAATGTACGGAAGAAGAATATAAGGAATTTTACCGTAAGACGTTCCATGATTATCACGATCCATTGTTCTGGATACATTTGAATATGGATTATCCTTTCCGTTTGAAAGGAATTCTTTATTTCCCTAAGGTAAAGAATAAAACGGAACTTGAACGCGGTCACGTAAAACTTTATTGTAATCAGGTTTATATTGCTGATAATATTAAAGAAGTCATTCCTGAATTTTTGACTTTGTTGAACGGTGTAATCGATTGTCCCGATATTCCGCTCAATGTATCGAGAAGCTTTTTGCAAAACGACAGGCAGGTTCAGAAAATTTCTCGGCATATCACCAAAAAAGTTGCGGACAAATTGACAGGCCTTTTTAATAACGACCGTGAAAAATTTATTCAGTGCTGGTCTGATGTTTCTGTATTTGTAAAACTGGGCTGTATTAAGGATGAGGATTTTTATAATAAAGTAAAAGATATAATTATCTATAAAGATCTTGACGGTGTATACAGGAACTTTGATGAGTATCTGAAATTTTTACATCCGGAAAAGGAAGATCAAAAAGAAGAAGCAAGCAAAGAAGATTCGACCGAAACAAAAACTGAAAAAGAACCTGAAACAATTTATTACGTTTCAGATGAAGCAGGACAAGCACAGTATATAAGTCTTTTCAGGCAGGCTGGATTAAATGCGCTTGTTTGTGATACATTTATCGATACGCATTTTATCAGTTATCTGGAATATAAAGAACCGACAAAAATGCGTTTTCTGAGAATAGACGCAGATATTGATGCTGCATTGAAAAGCGAAACGACTAATTCAGATGATACTAAGGAACTTACTGAGGCATTTAAGGCAGAGCTGAAAAATACAACGATCGCAGTAAAAGCGGAAAAATTTAAGACAACCGAAGTCAGTGCCGTGATCAATGTAGCTGAATTTTCAAGAAGATTTGGTGAAATGAATGCTTTTTACGGATTGGCAGGTGCTGATGTCGACAGAGATATGACTTTGGTTTTAAATTTGTCAAATCCTATTGTACAGGCATTTATGGGATTGGATGAAGAGAAACGTAAATTTGTTGCCAATCAGATTTACTATCTTGCTATGCTTTCTTATAAGAAACTCAGTTCTGATGAAATGAAAGATTTTGCAGAAAGCAGTAATTGCTTGTTGGAAAATTATATAAACAAATAATCTGAAATTAAAACAGATCGGGAAATCATCTTGCGGGGCGAATTTTATTCGTTCCGCAAATTTTTTATAATTTTTATACATTTTTCTTGCATAAATGTATATTTTATTGTATAATAAAAACATGAAAGTCGGAATTTATTGTAATAGCACAACAAAAAAATTTTTGCCTATTCAGGAAGCGTTATTGTCTCTTTTGAACAGCAGAGGGATAGAATATTCACTTTGCTATACACCCGAAGAGATAGGTTCACCTGAAATATTGATCGTATTGGGTGGGGACGGGACAATTTTAAAAGCGGCAATCGATGCAGGGAAAAAAGGAATTAAAATTCTCGGCATTAATTCAGGAAGTCTTGGGTTCCTTACAGAGTTTGAGGGAGAGCAGATCGAAAGAGCCGTTTCTTTGATTTCAGGAAATTATACTACGGAAAAGCGGAGTGTACTGGAAATTTGTTCAGGTGGTCAAAAATGGTACGCCTTGAATGAAGCATTGTTTTTTCGGCGTTATAATGAAAATGCAGAAAATAATGTGGTGGTTTTGGCTGCGAAAATAGACGGTAAAAAAGTAGATACTTTCGTGGGTGACGGAATTATTATCAGTACGCCTACGGGTTCTACGGCATATTCGCTTTCGGCGGGCGGTGCAATTCTGACACCGGATTTGCGTGCGTTTATTCTTACGCCGGTATGTACCCATTCTTTGCACAATAGGCCGATCGTTTATTCCGATGAAAGTAAGCTCACGGTAATTACAGAGGATGTAGAAGATTCTGTTGCATTATATTGTGACGGGCGGTTTTGCGCGAATCTTAAAAAAGGTGAAAATCCTGTAATTAAGAAAGCCGGGTTTGAAGTGGAATTTATTAAAAGTGACGATAATAATTTTTTTGACAGGTTATTGTTTAAACTCAATAAATGGAGTGATCAGAGAGGTTGATTTATGATGAGAAGCGGAAGACATGCGGCTATTTTAGAAATAATTTCAAAAAATGAAATCGAAACACAGGAGGAGCTTTGCGAACAGCTGAATAAGCATAATTATAGTGTTACGCAGGCCACTGTATCGAGGGACATTAAAGAGTTAAGGTTATTTAAAGTTGCCGGAGTAGAGAAAAAATATAAATATGCCTATATCGATGAAGGCGGAAACAAAATTTCTCCGAAAATGCACAATCTTTTCCGAGAATGTGTTTTGTCTATTCGTTCTGCATTAAATCAGGTAGTAGTTAAAACATTGCGTGGAAATGGCAGTAATGCCGGAATGATTGTAGATAAATTAAATTTTCCGGAAGTTGTAGGATCTATTGCAGGTGACGATACACTGCTGATTGTTACCGTCAGCGAAGAAAAGGCTAAAATAGTTGTGGAAAAACTCAACGAGTTTCTTAAATAATCATGCTTGAAAAATTAATTGTAAAAAATATCGCATTGATAGGATATGCGGAACTGGAATTCAGTAAAGGGCTGAATATATTGTCAGGTGAAACGGGCGCAGGTAAGTCTGTTTTATTGGACAGCATTAATTTTGCTTTGGGCGCGAAAGCGGACAAAAGTATGATACGTTACGGCGAAAAAGAGTGCAGTGTTTCAGCCATTTTTTCTGTCAGTGAAAATAGTGAGGTTCGCCAAGAACTTAATGACTTGGATATTGAAGCGGACGACGAGTTGATTTTAAACAGAAAATTCAAAGATGACGGCAGAGGTGAAATCAGGGTAAACGGCGTTCCCGTGAATGCTTCCATGCTCAGAAAGATCACTTCAAAACTCGTGGACGTTCATGGTCAGAGCGAGCATTTTTATTTGCTGAGCGAAGCGCATCAGTTGGAAGTCATTGACAGATATGCGGGAGAAAAGGTAACTGCTCTGAAAGAAGAACTTCGCAAATTGGTTTCGGAGCGTAAAGTCTTGCAGGAGTCTTTGCGCGCTTTGGGCGGTGATGAAGCAGAACGCGGCAGAAGGCTTGATATTTTAAAGTATCAGTTAGAAGAAATCGATCGTGCGGAACTCAAAGAAAATGAAGAAGATGAGCTTCAAGCCAGAAAGCTTGTTTTAGTCAATATAGAGAAAATTATGCAGGCATTGAATAGTGCTTGTGAATTTTTTTCGGGGGA
The DNA here is from genome assembly GCA_949287815.1 of uncultured Bacillota bacterium. Classification (GTDB taxonomy): domain Bacteria; phylum Bacillota; class Clostridia; order Christensenellales; family Borkfalkiaceae; genus Borkfalkia. The sequence continues at coordinate 39,369 of CASEHS010000009.1, forward strand.
CGGAGCTGCCAACGATTGTCTTAGCGGAGCCAGAAGATCTCTTGGCGAGATTTCCTCGTTCAGTGATGAATACTCCAAATATTATGAAAGGGCTGAAAGTCTTTTGTTTGAAGCAGAGGATCTGGCGGAATCGTTGCATTCGTCGGTTGACGGGCTTACATATGATGAGTCCGAAGCAGAAGAAGTGGAGAACCGTCTTGATTTGATCAAGTCTTTAAAAAAGAAATACGGTACGACGATCTCTGATATATTTAATTACAGAGAAAAGATAGAAAAAGAATTTGAGCTTTTGCAAAATTGCGACGAAGAAAGTGCAAAACTTTCTGAGAAGTTAAGAAAAAACAGCGACAAAACTGTTACGGTTTGCAGAGAATTAACTTCTTTACGTAAAAAAGCGGCAGATGAATTTTGCAAAAAGGTCAGCCGTGAGCTGACTACTTTAAATATTAAAAATGCTAATTTTTGTGCACAGTTTGATGATTATAATGATTCGTTTGCGGAAAAATCTGGTACAATAGGCGCGGACAGTATGCGTTTTATGTTTTCGGCGAACGCAGGTGAACCTTTAAAACCGCTCAGTAAAGTCATCAGTGGCGGTGAAATGAGCAGGTTAATGCTTGCAATCAAAACGCAGATGTCGGGATTGAACGAAATCGGCACTTATATTTTTGATGAGATCGATGCAGGAATAAGCGGAATTACCGCAAAAGTTGTGGCTGAGAAGTTCGCTGATATTTCTGTCGGCTGCCAGATTATTGCGGTATCACACCTTGCACAGATCGCGGCAATGGCAGATACTAATTTTCTGATATTTAAGCAGGAGGAAGAAGGAAAAACGTTAACAAAAATACAGCCTCTTTCTGAAGAAGATAAAAGAGCGGAACTTGTTCGTTTGTTGGGCGGTGAGCGGCATAGTACGGCTGCAGAGTCTCTTGCGTCAGAATTGATAGCTTCTTCTGAGCAATATAAAAATCATTAAATTTTGATCGTTTGCAGATTTTTATTGAAAATAATTTTAATAAAAATATGTTTGAAGAATAACCGAGCAAAATGAAGTGAACCCCAAAGTTTGGACAAAAAATATAATTAAAATGCTTGGTAGTGAGTTCGGTACCCAACCGGGCTCATTCCTTTTAGTTTGAGAGAGATC